>JAXIPB010000022.1:0-49939 GCA_045403155.1 Micromonosporaceae bacterium | reverse complement strand
GCCAAGGCGGCGAACGCGGCCAAGGCGGCGAACGCGGCCAAGGCGGCGAACGCGGCCAAGGCGGCGACCGCGGCCAAGGCGGCGCCGGTCAGGCCGACGCGAACCGCAGCCGAGACGGAGAAGATCCGGGTCGCCCTCGCCGAGCGGCGCGACGAACTCAGGGCCGAGTACGACTCGACGATGGCAGAGATCGCCGAGGCTCAGCGCGATCGGCTCACCGACTCCGCCGGCGACGACCAGGCCGACACCGGCACCAAGACGTTCGAGCGTGAGCAGGAAATCTCGCTCGCC
The DNA here is from genome assembly GCA_045403155.1 of Micromonosporaceae bacterium. Taxonomy (GTDB): domain Bacteria; phylum Actinomycetota; class Actinomycetes; order Mycobacteriales; family Micromonosporaceae; genus JAXIPB01. The sequence continues at coordinate 49,648 of JAXIPB010000022.1, read as the reverse complement.
AACGGCATGCGAGAGCGGATCAGTCAGGTGGAGCGGGCCCTTGATCGCCTCGACGACGGTCAGTACGGCTGGTGCGAGCGGTGCGGCAACCCCATACCGGTCGAGCGTCTGGCGGCCTTCCCCTCCGCTACCCTCTGCGTGACGTGCAAGCAATTGGAGGAGCGGCGTTGACGTCGTCGCGAGGGGGCGCAAACGTGGCTGTTCCGGAGGCGAATCACCCTGGATCGACCGACGCGGCGGATGTCCATCCCGCTGCGAAGGATGCAGCCGCGAACGATCCGGCCGCGACGAGCAGGCCCAGAGCGCCGGCGCTCATCGTGCTCGGCCTGGCGGCGGTGTTCGCGACCGCGCTCGACCTGCTGACCAAGCAGCTCGCGCTGACGTATCTGAGCGACGGCTCGGCGGTACGGCTTCTCGGCGGTGCGGTGTACCTGGACCTCACGCGAAACAGTGGCGCGGCCTTCAGCATCGGCTCCCGATACACGATCATTTTCCCGATCATTACGACGGTGGTCATGGTCGGGATCGTCTGGCTCGCCCGGCGGCTGCGCTCGGTGTCGTGGGCCGTGGCGATGGGGCTCATCGTCGGGGGCGCGTTGGGCAACCTGATCGACCGCCTATTCCGGGCGCCGTCGCTCTTCCGGGGGCACGTGGTCGACTTCATCAGTGTCTTCGCCGACGGCGGTCGGTATTTTCCGATCTTCAACGCGGCGGATTCGGCGCTGTTCTGCGGCGTGGTGCTCGCGATCTTCCTGGAGTTCACCGGACGGCGCCGGGACGGGACACGGCTGAGACCGGACGAGGTGAAACACGCGGAGCGTGGCGGCGCCTGAGCAGCGCGAGCCCGCACGGCCACGCGTGCAGAATTGGACCTGATGAACGTCCCGGACCGGCGTGCCATGCCACTGCCAGACGGCCTCGACGGCCTGCGTCTGGACCAGGCGATCTCGCGCCTGTTTGGGCTGTCACGGACGATGGCGGTGGCGCTGCTGGACCGCGGCGACGTTCTGGTCGACGGCGAGGTGCGGGCCAAGTCGGAGAAGGTCGTCGCGGGGTCATGGCTTGAGGTCACCCTGCCCGGCCCGGCCAGCGCGCCGGCGCTGGCGACCGAGCCGGTGGACGGCCTCGTCGTGCTGCACAGCGACGACGACATCGTCGTGGTGGACAAACCGGTGGGCGTCGCGGCACATCCGAGTCCTGGCTGGACCGGGCCGACGGTCACGGCTGGCCTCGCCGCGATGGGGCAGACGATCGCCACGAGCGGCGCGGCGGAGCGTCAGGGTGTTGTCCACCGTCTCGACGTCGGCACGACGGGACTCATGGTCGTCGCGAAGAGCGAGACGGCGTACAGCGTGTTGAAGAGAGCCTTCAAGGCGCGCGACGTCGACAAGGTCTACCACGCCGTCGTCCAGGGCCACATGGATCCCTTGCGGGGCACCGTCGACGCGCCCATCGACCGGCATCCGAGCCACGACTACAAGTGGGCCGTGATGTCCGGCGGTCGGGAGAGCGTTACCCACTACGACACGCTGGAGGCATTCCCCGGAGCCAGCCTGGTGGAGGTGCGGCTCGAGACCGGGCGCACTCATCAGATCAGGGTGCACTTCTCGGCGCTGCGCCATCCGTGTGTCGGCGACCTGACGTACGGCGCGGACCCGACGATGGCGAAGCGCCTGGGTCTGAACCGGCAGTGGCTGCACGCGTCTGCGCTCGCCTTCACCCACCCCGGCAGCGGCGAGCGGGTGCGATTCCACAGCGCATATCCGCCAGACCTCGCACATGCGCTCGATGCGCTGCGCGGCGGCGAGAGCCGTGCGGCCGCATGGGCGTGATGGACACGCTCAACCGGCTGGACCAGAAGGTCCTGCCGCGGCTTGCCCGGGGTCTGCGCCGAATGACGTGGCTGACCCGTCGCAGGCGATTCAGCCCGCTCGCGGTCACGGCGGTTGTACTCGCCGCGGCCGTTGTCGCCACGATCGTCGGGTCGATGATCCAGCCTTCGAACGGCAACGGTGGCGCCCATTCGACGATCCGGGTCGGGGTTAGCGAGGGTGATACGATCTCCACGTACATAGAACAGAGTCGATCGGAGCTTTCGAGGCTGACCGAGGAGTCTCCGGAGCGGCATCTGTACGCGTTGGTGTCGTTCGCCGCATATGTGCCGCCGGGCCGGCTAGCGGCCATTGCCTCGGTCGTACCCGGCGGCCTGAGCACGCTCGCCGCGTACGCGCGCGTGCCGGTGCCGCGCCGTCAGACCGAGCTGATTTGGCTGTCGGCTAGTCGACTCCCCGACGATCTCGTGGCATCGATGGTCGAGGTTGCCGACCGGAAGGATCGTGACGCCGTCGCGTATGACCAGTTGGCGCAACGTGCGGTGGGTGACGCGCTGCGATCGCTCTATGAGTCGAACGCCGTGCTCGCACGGGCCGAGGCCGCCGGGTATCGCGGCCTGTGCTCGTGCGTGTTCGCACTGGTCGTGCGGGCCACGCCCGTCGCGCTGACCAGCCTGGCCGCGCAGCGCGACGTCCGCGTGGTTGACAGCGCACCGGAACTTGTGCAACTCGATCGGGCAGTCTTCGCACCGCTCCTGCCCGAGCAGACAGGCACGGTCGGCCCCCCGCCGGACGACGAACTGGCCTCGCCCGCCCCCCGGACCGCCACGGGGCAATCGGGTCCGTAGGCGGAGTCGGTCCTCGCCGAAAATGCCCATGCCGGGGGTGGCAAACGGCCGGGCAGTCCGTAGCCTTGCTTGCGGGAATGTTGGTTTGGGCAGGGCCGCGAGTTGACGCGGCGCGGGAGGGCGAGCGTGGAAACGGACACCACCGGGTGGAGCCGGACTGCCGGCGAGTCGACCGGACGGTGGCGGACCATCCTCGACCGTGCCCGCATGACGGGACGCGCGAGCGTCCCGTTGCCGCCGGACGTCGTGGACACGCGCATCGACGGCCGGGGTGATGGCCGAGGTGATGGCCGGACGGACGGGCAAGTGGAGGGGCGGGCGGGTATCCCGGCCCAGCGACCCGGCCCTGGTCCGTTAGCCGGAACGATCGAGTGGCGCAGCGCACCCGCGCAGGGCGCGAACGATCAGATCATCGCGTCGTTGCGGCGTGACCTGGGCGGTTCTCGCGTGATCGCGTTCGCCAACCCCAAGGGCGGGGTACACAAGACCACCGCCACGGTCCTGGCCGCGGCGACGATCGGCAGTGTCCGCGGCCGCGGCGTGGTCGCGTGGGACGACAACGAGCTGCGCGGCACGCTCGGCCTGCGCGCCGGCAGCGCGCGGCACGCCCGTACGATCCGGCACCTTGTTGACGAGTTGGCCGAGGTCGAGGCCCATACGGGATACGTCCTTTCCGAGCGGATCGACGACTTCCTCCGGCACGCCTCCGACGCCTCCTACGACGTGCTCGCAGGCGAGGAGGATCCCCGGTTTGCCCGCAAACTGGACCCGCACACGGTCCGGCGCATCTTGGAGCTGCTCCGCCGCACCCACGACGTGGTGTGCGTGGACACGGGCAACAACGTCGAGAGCGCCAACTGGCAGACCGTGATGCAGACGGCCGACCAGCTCGTGATCACCAGCGTGCCCCGCGAGGACGCCGCCTTCACCGCCGACTGGATGCTGGATCTGCTGGAAGAGGCCGGCATGAATGAGTTGGTGGCCAACGCGGTCACCCTGCTCTCTCTACCGACACCGCGCCCCTCGCCGATGATCACCGATCTGGCCCGACACTTCGCGACCCGCACCCGGGCCGTGGCGATCGTGCCGTACGACCCGGCACTGGAGACTGGATCCTCGATCGAGTACGGCGTGCTCCAGCCCGCGACCCGGCAGGCCTGGCTCGAGGCTGCCGGGGTCATGCTGGCCCCGTTCGGCCGCTGACACCGGCTGAAACGCCCGACCGTTTTTCGACCCGTCGACGCCGTGTCGTGCGCCGTTTGGTGTCCGACCCGGGGACTAGGCTCGCTGAGTCATCACAGGATTTGCGTCATCGCAGGATCGCGTCATCGCAGGATCGCGGCACTGTCGCAATGGAGGCAGGGCGGACGCGGCGGACGGGTGAGAGGGAGAGGCCGGCGTGGGTGACTCTTTCGTTCATCTGCACGTGCACACCGAGTACTCGATGCTCGATGGTGCCGCGCGGTTGAAGCCCCTCTTCGCGGAGGCGGCGCGGATGGGTATGCCAGCGCTTGCCATGACCGATCACGGCAATCTCTTCGGCGCGTACGACTTCTTCAAACACGCCGCGGCCACCGGAATCAAGCCGGTGATCGGGTGCGAAATGTACGTAACACCCGGGACCTCACGATTTGAGCGCACTCGGGTCCGATGGGCCGACGGCGGCGAGAACGATGTCTCCGGCGGCGGGGCGTACACCCACCTGACCGTTCTCGCGGCCGACGCTGCCGGGTTGCGCAACCTGTTCCGGCTCGCGTCGCTGGCCAGCATCGAGGGTTACTACTACAAGCCCCGGGCGGACCGCGAACTCCTGCAAAGGTACGGGCAAGGGCTGATCGCCACCACGGGCTGCCCCTCGGGCGAGATCCAGACCTGGCTGCGCATCGGTGACTTCGACCGCGCCTGCGCCGCGGCGGCCGAGCTTCGCGACATCTTCGGTGCCGAGAACTTCTATCTCGAGCTCATGGATCACGGCCTGGATGTGCAGCGCCGCGTGCGCGAGGACCTCCTGCGGCTGGGCAAGCGTCTGAGTCTGCGCCCCGTCGCGACCAACGACCTGCACTACACCTTCGCCGCGGACGCGGACGCGCACGAGGTGCTCATGTGCGTGCAGTCCGGCACCACGATGGCCGATCCGAAGCGGTTCAAGCTCGATGGCCGCGACTTCTTCCTCAAGTCGGCCGAGGAGATGCGGGCCCTGTGGGACGGACAGGTCCCCGGTGCGTGCGACGCGACCCTGGAGATCGCCGAGCGAATCGGCGACTACTCCGAGGTCTTCGCGGCGCGCGATCTGATGCCGCAGTTCCCGGTGCCGGACCGGGAGACCGAGGAGTCCTGGCTGCGCACAGAGGTCGCCCGCGGCCTCGCGGCGAGGTTTCCCGGGGGGGTGCCGGAAGGCCACCAGCGGCGGGCCGAGTATGAGCTGGACGTCATCTGCCAGATGGGCTTCCCGGGCTATTTCCTCGTCGTGGCGGACCTGTGCGCGTACGCCAAGCGCGAAGGCATCCGGGTCGGGCCAGGGCGGGGGTCGGCGGCCGGCTCGATGGTCTCCCACGCGCTCGGCATCACCGAACTCGACCCGATCGCGCACAAGCTCCTCTTCGAGCGCTTCCTCAACCCCGAGCGCATCTCGATGCCCGACATCGACATGGACTTCGACGAGCGCCGCCGCGGAGACATGATCAGATATGCGACCGAAAAGTATGGCCAGGAACGGGTCGCGCAGATCATCACGTACAGCACGATCAAGGCCAAGGCGGCGATCAAGGACGCGGGTCGGGTGCTGGGCTACCCATTCGCCCTCGGCGATCGCATCACCAAGGCCATGCCGCCGGCGGTCATGGGTAAGGACATCCCCCTGGCCGGGATATTCGATCAGGAGCACCCGCGCTATCGGGAGGCGGCGGAGTTCCGGTCCCTCTATGACGTCGACGGGGATGTCCAGAGGGTCGTCGACACCGCCAAGGGCCTGGAGGGGCTCAAGCGCCAGTGGGGCGTGCACGCGGCTGGGGTCATCCTCTCCCGCGAACCACTGGCCGAGGTACTGCCGATCCAGAAGCGCGACCAGGACGGCGCCATCATCACGCAATGGGACATGGGCGCGTGCGAGTCCATCGGCCTGCTCAAGATGGACTTCCTCGGTCTGCGCAACCTCACGGTCATGGACGACTGCGTGGACAATGTCCGGTCCAACCGGAACATCGACCTCAAGCTCGAGGACCTGGCCCTCGATGACAAGCCCACCTACGAACTGCTCACCCGGGGCGACACCCTCGGCGTGTTCCAGTTCGACGGCACGCCGATGCGGGCGCTGCTGCGGTCCATGGCCCCGGACAGCTTCGAGGACATCTCGGCGGTGGGCGCCCTGTACCGACCGGGGCCGATGGGAGCCAACGCGCATAACGACTACGCCGACCGCAAGAACGGGCGCAAGCCGGTGGTTCCGATCCACCGTGAGCTCGCGGAACCGCTGTCCGACATCCTCGACGAGACGTACGGGCTGATCGTTTATCAGGATCAGGTCATGGCGATCGCGCAGCGGGTCGCCGGATACTCGCTCGGCAAGGCCGATCTGCTCCGCCGGGCGATGGGGAAGAAGAAAAAGGAGATCCTGGACAAGGAGTTCGAGCCCTTCGCCGCCGGCATGCGCGCCAACGGATACTCGGAGTACGCGATCCAGACGCTCTGGGACATCCTCGTCCCGTTCTCCGACTACGCCTTCCCCAAGGCGCACAGCGCAGCGTATGGCCTGGTCTCGTACTGGACCGCGTACCTCAAGGCCAACTACCCCGCCGAGTACATGGCCGCGCTGCTCACCAGCGTCGGCGACGACAAGGACAGATCCGCTGTGTATCTGGCCGAATGCCGCCGCCGCGGGATCCGGGTGCTGCCGCCGGACGTCAACGCATCGTCGGCCCGGTTCGCATCGGTCGGCGAGGATATCCGGTTCGGCCTCGCCGCGGTCCGCAACGTCGGCGCCAATGTCGTCGAGTCCATCATCCGGGCGCGCCGCGAGAAGGGCGCGTTCGCCGACTTCTACGACTTTCTGCGCAAGGTCGACGCGGTCGTCTGCAACAAGAAGACCGTGGAGTCACTGATCAAGGCGGGCGCGTTCGACTCGCTCGGTCATAGCCGGCGGGGTCTGCTCGCCGTCCACGCCGACGCGATCGACTCATTCCTCGACGTCAAGCGCAACGAGGCCGTCGGGCAGTTCGACCTCTTCGCCGATCTCTTCGCTGACGAGCCCGGTGGCGCGGCGGGCGCGAGCGGTCTGGCCGTCACGCCGCCTGTTCCGGCCGGGGAGTGGAGCAAGGCCGACCGGCTGAATTTTGAACGGGAGATGCTGGGTCTCTACGTCTCCGACCATCCGCTGTTCGGACTCGAGCACGTCCTCGCGAGTGCGGCCGACGTGTCGATCGCCGCCCTCAGCGAGGAGGGAACCGTCCCCGACGGTCAGGTGCTGAACCTCGCCGGCATCCTCTCCGGCGTGCAGCGCCGGATCACCAAGCAGGGCCGGGCCTGGGCGTCGGCGACGCTCGAGGACCTAGATGGCGCGGTCGAGGTGCTCTTCTTCCCGAACACGTACGAATTGGTCGGGCAGTACATCGCGGAGGATGCCATCGTGGTGATCCGCGGGCGGGTCGACCGCCGCGACGAGCAACCCCGCCTCATGGCCATGGACCTTTCGATACCAGACACCAGCGCACCGGATGTATCCAAGCCGATCGTGCTCGCCCTGCCGCCGTCGCGGTGCACCCCGCCGCTGGTGGAGCGCCTCAAGGAGGTCCTGTCCAGCCACCCCGGCGGGGCCGAGGTGCACCTCAAGCTCGTCAACGGCGCGAAGTCGACACTGCTGCGACTCGGTCCGGTGCGCGTTGCGCCGACGACGGCCCTGATGGCCGACCTCAAGGCCCTCCTCGGCCCCGGCGCCTTCTTCCTCTAGCCCCACCAATCCCGCCGATCATGATTCGCGGATCATGATCAACGCCATTATGCGGCGCTGAGATCATGATCGCGGAGGTCTGTTGGCGCCGCCGTCTCAAGGTCATCGCAACTGTTCGACACTCGCCCGACCCGAGTCGCGCGAAAGGGACAACTGTTCAACACATACGATGATCAAGGTCCCAGTTCTCGGGCCGGGGGCAGTAACCGCCGAGATGAACAGGCCGTCGGCAACCCTATGCAGCCCTCGGCAACCTCTCTGCAACCCTCGGCAACCTCTCTGCAACCTCGGCAACCTCGGCAACCTCGGCAACCTCTGCAACCTCTGCAACCTCGGCAACCCTCGGTCCGCCCGGGCGCCCGGGCACCGCGCCAAGATCGCCGTGATCATGACACCCGTCCCGCCAGATCCCGTCGATCATGACCTCCAAATCATGATCGGCGAGGTTGGGGGGTGGTGGGTCAGCGTTGGCCACGTGCGCCTGAAAGGATCGTGCGAGTGACCACCCCGTACCCAGACGCGACGGCGCCGAACGGGCCCGAGGATCCCCACCCAGCCGCCGCGGCCGAAGCGCGGATGCCGCGCCGGGCGGTTTTCTCCTCGTTCTTCGCCGCCATCCTCGTCGCTGTGATCATCGCCGCCACGGGCGTGTTTGTGGGGTGGATCTGGGCGGCGGTCGCCCCAAGGGTCGCGGTGATCAGAACCGACAGCGGCTTCATCTATGCCGACCCCGAACCGGAGCAGGCGATCGCCGCCGACGGCTGGTTCGCGATCATCGGGCTGGTTGTCGGCGTCGTGTTCGCGATACTCGCCTGGGTTCTCCTTCGCCGTCACCGTGGCGTGGCCGTGCTGATCGGACTCGCGATCGGCTCACTCGTGGGAGCCAGTCTCGCTTCGTGGGTTGGTTACAGGATTGGATTCAGCCAGTTCCAGGCCGTGCGCGATTCGGTGCCGGTGGGAACCCGGGTAGACGGGCCGCTGGGTCTGCGAATGACCCACCTCGACCGGAACGCCTGGTGGCCGGCGAGGGCAACCGGTGTCGCCGCTGTGCAGGCGTTGGCTGCGGCGTTCGTCTATACGACGCTCGCCGGATTCTCGTCCTACGCCAGCCTCCGCGGGCCGGATCGGCGCGCGTACGCCGAACTGGACGAGAGTCAGTTCGGGCCCGGCTTCACGGGGAGGTCGGACAGCGCCGCGGGCACGGCCCGCACCTGACTGAGCAGACCGATCTCGCGGCGAAGCAGCGCGAGCTCGGCCCGAAGCCGCCCGGCCGTGTCGGGGGTCGCGAGCAGATCTTGGCGTTCGGCCACCGTCAGCGCGGCCGTGGCCGCCACCAGGTGCGAGATCACGTGCGGATCATCCGGGAATTGCTCGGCGACGTCGCCTGCCGCGGAGCGTATGAGCGCCAGGTAGGCGCGGAACGCGACCACCACCCGAGGAGCGAGCAGGTCGGCGTCATCGTTCGCGCCCGAGTCCGACAGGTAGCGGACCTTGGCCTGGAGGTACGGGGTGGATGCCGGCACGATGTTCTCGATTTCGAATCGGCGCCGACCGACCGTGACGATATCGAACCGGCCGTCTGGGTGCTCGGTGATCTGGCGAACCTCCGCGGTGCACCCGACGTCATACAGGGTCACGGCGGCGGAGGCGTCCTCCACCTCCCAGCCGCGGCGGATGGCTACCACGCCGAACTCGCGGGGAGTTCCATCCGGCAGGTCCATGATGTGCCGCACAAGCGTGCGATAGCGCTCCTCGAACACGTGCAGCGGCATGACCAGCCCGGGAAACAGCACCGCGCTGAGCGCGAAGATCGGCAGGCCCACGTTCGCCGGCGGAGGCGAGGTCACCCGTCGATCGTAGGTGCGGTGGGTGCGCCCGCGCCCGACCGTGCTCGCCCTGTGGGCCAGCGACGGGCGGCAAACGATCTCGGTACCTGGACCGTCACGCTCGAGGCGCGGACATCCACGTAGACTCGCGGCGTGCTCACGCGTCTGGACCTGCGCGGCTCGCGTCCGGACCGGGCGACGCTGCGGGGTCTGCTCCCCCGCGCCGTCGTCGACGTCGCTGCGGCCGTCGCGGTCGTCGAGCCCATCCTCAACGACGTCCGTGACCGCGGTGCGGACGCCATCCGCGACGCGACATCGCGCTTCGACGGCGTGACCGGACACGATGTACAGGTCGGTGCCGCAGACATCGCCGAAGCCCTCTCCGCGCTTGATCCTCAGGTCCGGGCCGCACTTGAGGTGGCCATCGAACGGGTCCGGCGGGTGCACGCAGACCAATGTCGCACCGACACCACGACGCGGGTCGTTCCCGGCGGAAGCGTGACGCAGCGGTGGGTGCCGGTCCGCCGGGTCGGGCTCTACGTGCCGGGTGGCCTTGCCATGTATCCGTCGACCGTGGTCATGAACGTGGTGCCCGCGCTCGTCGCCGGCGTCGAGGGCATCGCGGTGGCGAGCCCGCCGCAGAAGGAGACCGGCCGGCCGGACGCCCGGGTGCTGGCGGCGTGCGCGATGCTCGGCGTTGACGAGGTGTACGGCGTGGGCGGCGCCCAGGCGATCGCGATGTTCGCCTACGGTGCCGGCGTCTGCGAACCGGTTGACCTCGTGACCGGCCCCGGCAACGTCTACGTAGCGGCCGCCAAGCGGCTGGTGCGGGGCCTCGTCGGCATCGACGCGGAGGCCGGCCCGACCGAGATCGCGATCCTCGCCGACGAGACCGCCGACCCGTCGCATGTCGCGGCCGACCTGATCAGCCAGGCGGAGCACGACCCGTCCGCCGCGAGCGTGCTCATCACCTGCTCGGCCGCGCTCGCGGACGCCGTCGCCGATGAACTCGCCCGCCAGGTGCCCGTGACGAAACACGCGGCCCGGATCACCGCGGCCCTTACCGGCCGGCAGTCGGCCACGGTGCTGGTCGACGACATCGAATCCGGACTGGCGGTGGTGGACGCGTACGCGCCCGAGCATCTCGAGATCCACACCCGCGACGCCGCCGGTTGGGCCGCCCGGGTCCGCAGCGCGGGCGCGATCTTCGTAGGGACCTATTCGCCCGTATCCCTCGGCGACTACTGCGCCGGTTCGAACCACGTGCTGCCGACCGGCGGGTGTGCCCGGCACAGCAGCGGTCTGTCCGTGCAATCCTTCCTGCGCGGCATTCACGTAATCTCGTACGACGAGGGTGCCCTGCGCGACGTGGCGGCGCACGTCGTCACGCTCGCCGAGGTGGAGGACCTACCGGCGCACGGTGAGGCGATTGCCGCTAGGTTGCGGGTGTGATGGTTAAGGAAGGCAGCGTGAATCCGTTCGAAGAACCGCCACTGCGAGACCCGTTGCGCGGTCAGATGCCGTACGGGGCGCCGCAGCTCGACGTCGCGGTCCGGTTGAACACCAACGAGAACCCGTATCCGCTGCCGGACGCGGTCGCCGAGGCGGTCGAGAAGGCCCTGCATGGTCTGCTGCGCGACCTTAATCGCTACCCCGACCGCGACGCGGTCGCGCTGCGTGAGGACCTCGCGACGTACCTTGGCCGCGACTTGAGCGTGGCCAATGTGTGGGCGGCGAACGGCTCCAACGAGATCCAGCAGCAGCTGTTGCAGGCGTTCGGTGGGCCCGGTCGGACCGCGATGGGCTTCTCCCCGTCCTACTCGATGCATCCGATTCTCGCGCGTGCCACCGGGACGAACTGGCTCGACGCCTATCGCGGCCGTGGCTTCGAACTCACCCGTGAGCACGCGATGGCGCAGGTGCGCGTCTACCAGCCCGACGTAGTGATCCTGTGCTCGCCGAACAATCCGACCGGCGGTTCGCTCGGGCTCGATGTGGTTGAGGCGGTCGCGTCCGAGGCTCCCGGCATGGTGATCGTCGACGAGGCGTACTTCGAATTCGCCCACGCCGGTGCACAGAGCGCCATCGAGCTGCTGCCGCGCTATCCGAGGCTCGTGGTGACCCGCACCATGAGCAAGGCCTTCGCCTTCGCCGCGGGCCGCGTCGGTTATATGGCCGCCCGGCCCGCCGTGGTGGACGCGGTTCAGCTCGTTCGCCTGCCGTACCACCTGTCGTCGCTGACGCAGGCCGCGGCCCGGACCGTGCTCGCGCACGGTTCCACGCTGCTGACCCAGATCGATGCCATCAAGGTGCAGCGCGATCGGCTGGTCACGGAGCTGCGTGGGCTTGGCCTGACGGTGCCCGAGAGCGACGCGAACTTCGTCCTCTTCGGACAGTTCAAGGACCATCGGGCCGTGTGGCGGAGTCTCCTGGATCGTGGTGTGCTGGTGCGCGACGTCGGGCTCGACGGGTGGTTGCGGGTAACCGCGGGCACCGTCGAGGACACCGACGCGTTCCTCAACGCGATGAGCCAGGTGCCGCATGGCGCGTAGGTCGGTCGTGGAGCGCGACACGGCCGAGACGAAGGTGCGGGTTCAACTCGATCTCGATGGTTCCGGGCGCGCTGACGTCGTGACGGGGATCGGCTTCTACGACCACATGCTCGGCCAATTGTCCAGGCACGGGGGTTGGGACCTGACCGTACGGACCGACGGCGATCTGCACATCGACGCCCATCACACGGTGGAGGATACCGCGCTTGCACTCGGCGAGGCGGTGGCCGAAGCATTGGGTGACAAGGCGGGCGTACGCCGATTCGGTGACGCGCTCGTGCCGCTGGACGAGGTGTTGGTGCAGGCCGCCGTCGACCTGTCGGGTCGGCCATACGTGGTGCACGACGAACCGGCGACGCTGGTTCCATCCGTGGGCGGCTCCGGGCCCGGCTTTCCGACGAGCTTGACCCGCCATGTCTGGGAGTCCTTCGGCCACGCTGCCCGCCTGACCCTGCACGTGCGCGTCGTCCGCGCAGCCCGACCGGGCGCACAGCCGGATGCGCACCATATCATCGAGGCCCAGTTCAAGGCGGTGGCGCGCGCGTTGCGAGACGCGGTTCGCATCGAGGACGCCGCCGGCGGCGTGCCGAGCACCAAGGGTGTCCTGTAGATGGCCAGCGTGATCCCGATCCTGCTCCTGGGCCTCGCCGGAGCGCTCGTCGGCGGAGCGTATTCGCTGCATCGGCAGGGCGCCGGTCGCATCTCCATCGCCGTGATGGTAGGACTCGGCGTGGTAGCGGCCGTCGCGGGCGTGCTCTGGTTGGTCCCGGAGTAGCGGCGTGCCCCTCCCCAATGTTGTCGTGCTCGACTACGGTTCCGGCAACGTGCGCTCGGCCGAGCGCGCGCTTGTCCGCGCCGGCGCCGAGGTCCTTGTGACGTCGAATCTCGCACTCGCCTCGTCCGCCGATGGTCTGGTGGTGCCAGGCGTCGGTGCGTACGCCGCCTGCGCGGCGGGCATCGAGGCGCTCGCGGCGGGGCCAGTGATCGCCGCCCGCGTCGCGTCCGGTCGACCGGTGCTCGGCATCTGCGTGGGCATGCAGATCCTCTTTGAGTACGGCGACGAGCATGGCGTGCTCACCAAGGGAATGGGACTGCTCCCAGGCGGGGTCACTCGGTTGGACGCGGAGAGGGTGCCACACATGGGATGGAACACGGTGACCGCCCCCGCCTCGCCCGTGCTCTTCGCCGAGCTTGACGGGGACACCCGGTTCTACTTCGTCCACTCCTACGCGGCCCGGCCGGGGGATCACCTCGACGCGGCCGGCGCTGCCGTCGCGACAACCGTCCACGGTGGAACATTTGTGGCGGCGGTGGAGCTCGGGCCGCTCTCCGCGACTCAGTTCCATCCGGAGAAGTCGGGCGACGCGGGCGCGACGCTGCTGCGGAATTGGGTTCGGAGTCTGCCGTGAGCAAGGTTTGGAGTCGGCGGTGAGCAAGGAGAGGGCACAGCGTCGGGCCGCGCGTGAGGCCGCCCGCGCCGTCGCCGAGGCGAAGCGGGTCCGTCTGGCGCGGCGTCGTGAGCGACGGCGAGAGGTACTGCGTTGGCTGCGGCCCCGCGTTCGCCGGCGGGCCTGGCTGCTCGCCCGGCGGAGCCCCGGCCAGCGGGCCCTGATCGCCGGCGTGGCGATCGGTCTGCTGTGGATGGTGTGGTACCTCGTGGACTCCTGGCCGCTGCGGATCGGATTCTCACTGGTGCTCCTGCTGCTGCTACCGGTCCTGGTCATCGTGACCTTCGATCGGAGGGTATGACCTCATGGCGCTGATCCTGCTACCCGCCGTGGACGTGGCGGCCGGCCAGGCCGTCCGGCTCGTCCAGGGTGCCGCGGGCTCCGAGACCGCGTACGGCGACCCGCTGCAGGCCGCGCTGGCATGGCAGAACGAGGGCGCCGAGTGGATCCACCTCGTTGACCTGGACGCGGCGTTCGGACGAGGTACGAATGCGGACCTCCTCGCCTCGGTCGTCGGGCGTCTGGATGTGAAGGTCGAGCTCTCCGGCGGGATTCGCGACGACGCCTCGCTCGCCGCCGCACTCTCCACCGGAGCGGCGCGAGTCAACATCGGCACCGCGGCCCTCGAGGACCCGGCCTGGTGCGACCGGGTGGTCGGTGAGCACGGCGACCGGGTGGCGATCGGCCTGGACGTCCGGGGACGAACGCTCTCGGCCCGGGGCTGGACCCGCGACGGCGGCGACCTCTATGAGGTGCTGGAGCGGCTGAACAAGGCCGGATGCGCCCGCTACGTCGTAACCGACATCATGAAGGATGGGACGATGTCCGGGCCGAATCTTGACCTTCTGCGGGAGGTCTGCGCGCACACCGACGCCGCGGTGATCGCCTCGGGCGGCGTGTCTACGCTGGACGATCTGCGGGCACTCGCGACCCTGGAGCCCGCGGGCGTCGAGGGCGTCATCACCGGCCAGGCGATCTATGCTGGCGCGTTCAGCGTCGCGGAGGCGCTCGCGGCCCTGCGAGATGCGTCGTGAGCGTGCGCCGGTTCCCGTCGGGCGGGCCGTGGGAGGAGACCTTTGGCTACTCCCGGGTGGTGGCCGCTGGGCCGTGGCTGCTGACGGCGGGCTGCACGTCCACGGTGGACGGGGTCGTCACAAACGTCGGCGACGCGGCCGGCCAGACCCGCCAGGCCTTCCAGATCGCTCTCGACTGGCTGGCCCGCGCCGGTGCCTCCGTGCCGGATGTCGTGCGCACACGCGTGTACGTGGTCAACCGGGCCGACGCGGACGCCGTCGGGCGGGTGCACGGCGAGATCTTCCGCGACGTGAAGCCGGCCTCAACGATGGTCATGGTTGCCGCCCTCATCGACCCGGCTCACCTCGTCGAAGTCGAAGTCGACGCCTACCTCGAGCCCCCTCCTGAGCCCTCCCCTGAGCTCTCCCCTGAGCGCCGATCATGATTTGGAGGTCATGATCGACGTGGATACACGACGCTGACATCATGATCGACCGGATCTTGGGACTGGTGCTGACGGGTACGGCGCGACGTGGCGACGCCCGTACGCTCGTGGCATGACCGTGGCGGTGAGGGTGATTCCATGCCTGGACGTCGACGCCGGCCGGGTCGTGAAGGGCATCAATTTTCTCAACCTGCGAGACGCTGGCGACCCGGTCGAGTTGGGCGCGGCCTACGACGCGGCCGGAGCGGACGAACTCGTCTTCCTCGACGTGACGGCGTCATCGGAGGGCCGTCGGACGATGCTGGACGTGGTCCGCCGGACCGCCGAGACCGTGTTCATCCCGCTCACGGTGGGTGGCGGAGTCCGGACGGTGTCCGATGTGGACATGCTGCTGCGGGCAGGCGCGGATAAGGTCGGGGTCAATACGGCCGCGATCGCTCGGCCGGAACTCATCGCGGACATCGCGGACCGGTTCGGTCGACAGGTGCTGATGCTGTCTCTTGATGTCCGCCGAGCGTCCGGATTGGAGAGTGGCTTCGAGGTGACCACGCACGGCGGACGACGCGGCACCGGCATGGACGCGGTCGACTGGGCGAGGCAGGCGAGCGACCTGGGGGCGGGGGAGATCCTGCTGAACTCGATGGACCACGACGGGACGAAGGACGGGTTCGATCTCCCTCTGATCAGCGCGGTCCGAAACGCGGTGCAGGTGCCGGTGATTGCGTCCGGCGGTGCGGGGCGGCCGGAGGACTTTCCGCCCGCCGTCCATGCCGGCGCCGATGCTGTGCTCGCAGCCAGCGTCTTTCACTTTGGGGAGCTGACGATCGGCGCTGTGAAGGATGCGTTACGCCACGCCGGCCACCCGGTCCGCTGAACCCGGTCCCCGTCGCCCAGCTTCGGCGGGCCCGAGAGCCGACCGACCGAAACAAGCCGACCACAGGGTCTATTGGATTCCGCCTCGACGCGGCACGATGTCCTGATGACGGAACAGGTCGCGCAACGGTCGATGGTCGCATGGTGGATTGGGCTCATCGGACACCTGGTGACGCTGCCGTGGTATGCCGTCAGCGGCCTGGTCGCGCCGCCGTGGGCGGTCGGCGTACTGCTTGCGATCTGGGCCGCACTGCTCGTGGTCGGTTTGCGATTGCGTACCACCAAGCCGGTGTGGATGCTGGCCATACCGCTGCTCGACGTCGCGATCTGGTTCGCCGTCGTCTCGGCCGGCGACGCCTTTCTGGGCTGGACCGCCTAGCGTGACTCGGTGGGTTGTCCACGGCGATACGGCGAGGCGACGCCGATGTGTCATCGCGTGCCTTACTGATGCCTACGACAGGACCGCCGACTGATCCGTCGACTGCCACCGTAGTTCACCGGCTCGAATCGGTCCGGTGACGCGGTTCTCCGCCGGCGCGAGCGGGCAGGCCCAAGCCTCGTCGTACGCGCACGACGGGTTGTATGCGTAATTGAAGTCGAGCCGCACGACCGACCCACCAAGCATGATGACGCCGCGACCGTGGGTGCCCTTCACGGTGTCGGTGAGATAGCGGCCACCGCCGTACGAGTCCCGCCCGCAGGTGCCGTCCCGGAATGGCAGGAACAGCCCGCCGCCGTACGCCTCGATCCACCACAGCGTCAACGAGCCATACAGCGTGTCGGCGACCCCGACCCGCCGATACCGCACCACGCCATCGGGTCCGCCGGTGTCGACCTCGATCGTCCCGACCGCGAGTCGCAGGGCCACTTCGACCACGGACTCCGGGTTAACGGGAAAGTATCGAAGGCCCGCGAACGAGTTCCGTTCCGCCACCGGCATTGGCGACTGTGGATGGTTTGCGAAGAGGTCGTTTCGGCGCGCGCGGAACCCGGCCAAGTCGACATCGGACAGGTACAGCTGCGCCATTTTTGCTCGCCAATCGGCCAGATCAAGCTCGTCCACATCGCCCACGGTAGTAGCGATGCCTACCGACGTTGCGCGAGGATGCCCACGTGGAGCGCTTCACGATTGGCATCGACGACGCCGTCCTGGACGACCTCCGAGCTCGGCTCGCCCGCACCCGATGGACCGACGAGCCGGACGGCGGGGGGTGGGAACTCGGCACCGACCCGGGCTACCTGCGCGCGCTCGCGGCGTACTGGCGCGACGGGTACGACTGGCGCGCTGCCGAGCGGAGGCTGAACTCGTTCCCGCAGTTCATCACCACGCTAGGCGGTCAGCGGATCCACTTCGTCCACGTGAAGGGGCGGGGAAGCCGAACGATGCCCCTGGTGCTCACGCACGGCTGGCCGAGCACATTCGCCGAACTGCTGCCCGTGGTCGGCGGCCTGACCGAGCCGGGCGACGGCGGCGAAGCGTTCGACATTGTCATCCCGTCGGTCCCTGGATTCGGCTTCTCCAGTCCGCACACGGCGCGCGGTCCGCGACGGGTGCACGACCTCTGGGCCGAACTCATGACCGTACTCGGCTACGAACGATTCGGGGCGTGTGGCAGCGACATCGGCGCCCGCATCACCAGTCGGCTCGGTTATTACCACCCCGACCGCATCATCGGCATTCATCTGTCCAGTGTGGATCTCGAATTGCCCCACCCGTTGCCCGATGATCTCACCGATGACGAGCATGATTACCTGACCCGGGTGGCGCGGTGGGAGGACGAAGAGGGCGCGTACGCCGCGGTGCAGCGAACGAAGCCCCAGACGCTCGCCTATGGACTGGCCGACTCGCCGGTCGGGCTGGCGGCCTGGATTGTCGAAAAGTTCCGGGCCTGGAGCGACTGCGGCGGCGACATCGAGTCAAGATTCAGCTATGACGAACTTCTGACGACGACCACGCTGTACTGGGTGACCGGCACGATCAATTCCGCGAACCGCTGGTACTACGAGTCGCGCCACGATCCCACGCCGCTGAGGATGCCTCCGGGAGAGCGCATCGACGTGCCGACCGGCATCGCCATGTTCCCCGGGGAGGCCGACCTGTTCGTACCGCGCGGCCTCGCCGAGCGCTGCTACCGGGTCGAGCGCTGGACGGAGATGCCGCGCGGCGGCCACTTCCCGGCGATGGAGGAGCCGGCGCTGCTCGCGGGGGACATCAGATCGTTCTTCCGGCCGCTGCGCTAGCCGCCAGCGCCGGCTCCGTACGGAATGCGGGTGCCGGCCGCGGCGACGGGCGCACGGCGAGGCGCGGCAGCAGCACGTGCACGAGCGGGCCGATGCTCAGGGCGTAGACGAGCGTCCCGACGCCGAGGGTGCCGCCGAGAAGCCAGCCGATGGCGACCACACTGACCTCGATGCCGGTCCGGACCAACCGCAGCGAGTATCCGCGGGCGGCGAGTCCTGTCATGAGGCCGTCGCGCGGTCCTGGGCCGAGCCGGGCTCCAATGTAGAGACCGGACGCGACTGCGCAGAGGAGCACGGCGGTGACCAGGAACGCGATCCGAACCGGCATTGCGGCTGGAGTGGGGAGCGCGGTCAGCGCCGAATCCGCGGCCACGCCGATCACCAACACATTGCTGAGCGTTCCGATGCCGGGCCGCTGGCGCAGCGGGATCCAGAGCAGAAGGACCACGACCCCGACGACGATCGTCACCGTACCGAAGGAGAGCCCGGTCAGGCGAGCCACGCCCTGGTGGAATACGTCCCACGGCTGACTGCCCAGGTGCGCCTCGACCATCAGCGCCATGCTCACCGCGTACGTAATCAGACCGGTGTAGAGCTGAGTAAGTCGCCGCAGGGGCATGGCCTCCAATTCTTCCCGAGTGGCCTTGCCTGAGACTCCCATGCGTGCCACTCTGGAGGCCAATCGCACCGGGCGAAAGAGCCAATTCGAGGGGAGTGGCCTTGGGCAGCGTCATTCGCGGCGGCCAGCTCGTCCGTCTGCTTGATCGGTGGCAATCCGCGAGGGGCCCGGCAGGCGCCCGGTTACCGGATTATGCCGCGCTGGCGGCGAGCGTTCGAGGACTCCTCCGCGACGGTCGATTGGCCCTCGGCGTACGCGTGCCCGCGGAGCGCGAATTGGCCGAGGCGCTCGCCATTAGCCGGACCACGGTCACCGCGGCGTATCGCGACCTTCGGGCGTCTGGCCATCTCGCCAGCCGGCGCGGTTCCGGAAGCTGGACCACCCTGCCGGAGGGACATCGGATCGCCACCTCGGGGATGTGGGCGCCGACGGACGAGTTGGATGTCATCGACCTCGGTTGCGCGGCCCTCGCCGCTCCCCCGGAGCTCGGTGTGGCGGTCGCCGAGGCCGTCGAGGACCTGCCCCGCTTCGCTCGCGGCGCCGGTTATCACCCCACCGGCGTGCCGGCCCTGCGTGAGCGGGTGGCAGTCCGCTTCGCCGAGCGCGGGCTGCCGACGCATGCCGACCAGATCATGATCACAAATGGGGTGCAGCACGCGCTCGACCTCATCCTGCGGTTGCTCATCTCGCCCGGCCAGTCGGTGTTGGTCGAATCGCCGACCTACCCGAACGTGCTCGCGGCACTACGGGCGCATCGAGCGCGGGTCAGCACGGACAATCTTGATCCGCGTACCGGCTGGGACGGGGACCTGCTGCTCGGCGAGTTGCGGTCCTGGCGCCCAACGCTGGCCTACGTTATTCCCGAGTTTCACAATCCCACCGGCCACCTGATGCCGGTGAGCCTCCGCGAGCGCTTGCCATCCGTCGCGCACCGGGCCGGCGCGGACCTCGTCGTGGATGAGTCCTTTGTGGACCTTTCCCTTGACGCCGCGTTACTCGGGGCCGCGTCACTTGGGGCGGCGTCACTCGGGGCGGCGTCACTTGGGGCGGCGTCACTTGGGGCGGCGTCACTCGGGGCCGCGTCCCTCGCGGCCGGGGCCGCGCCGGCCCTAGCGTCGTACGACCGGCACGCCCGGGTGCTTACCGTCGGCGGCATGACGAAGGCCTATTGGGGCGGTCTGCGTGTCGGTTGGATCCGGGCCGCGGCTCCGGTCATCGCCCGGCTCTCCGCTCTGCGCGTCGCGGTCGACATGGCGGGCCCGGTGCTCGACCAGTTGGTGGCGCTGCGCCTCCTCGACCGCGCGAACTCGGTAATTCCGGCCCGGCGGGCCCAGCTCACCCGGCAACGCGACACCCTGGTCGCCGCGCTGCGGGCCCACCTGCCCGGTTGGTCGTTCACGATCCCCTCGGGCGGGGTCTGCCTGTGGGTCGAGTTGGAGGCGCCGATGTCGACGGCGCTCGCCCACTCCGCCCATGAGCTCGGTGTGCGGCTGGCCCCCGGTCCCAGTTTCGGCGTCGCGGGCACGCTCGAGCGCTTCGTGCGACTTCCCTTCACGCTGCCCGAGGACGATCTCATCGAGGCCGTACGGCGTTTGGCCGCCGCCGCGGTTGACCTCGACCACGCCCGCGCGCCGGAATGGTCCGCCCCCGCGCTGGTGGCCTGAGGCGGGTCAGACCAGCGAGCCCTCGTACATCTTCTCGATGTCCGCGGCGTAATTCGTCTCGACCGCCTTGCGCTTGACCTTGAGCGACGGCGTCAACTCACCCGACTCGATCGAGAGATCGCGCGGGAGGATCGTGATCTTCTTGACGGTCTCCCAGCGGTTGAGGCGCTCGTTGAGCTGCTTCACGTGCTCCTCGATCATCTGGTGCGCCTCGGCCGACTTCGCAACGGTCTCGTAGTCCTTGCCCTCCAGCGGGCCGCCGGCCGCCCAGGCGACGATGGCGTCGGGGTCGAGCGTGACGACCATCGTGACGTAATTGCGGGCCTGTCCGATCACGATGACCTGCGACACATAGGGGCAGATCGCCTTGAACTGGCCCTCGATGTGGCTCGGCGCCACGTACTTGCCGCCCGAGGTCTTGATGAGATCCTTCTTGCGGTCGGTGATCTTCAGGAAGCCGTCGGCGTCGACCTCGCCGATATCGCCGGTCTTGAAGTACCCGTCGGCGGTGAAGCAGTTCGCGGTCTCATCAGGCAGGTTGTGGTAGCCGCGCATGACCGGGACGCCGCGCAGCTCGATCTCGCCGTCCTCGGCGATGCGCAGCTCCAGGTCGCCCATCGCACGGCCCACGGTTCCGAACTTGTAGTGCTCAGGGTGGTTGACGAAGGCACCCGCGGAGGTCTCCGTCAGGCCATAGCCCTCGAGGATGGTCAGCCCGGCCGCGTGGAAGAACTCGGCGATGTCCTTGCTCAGCGGGGCCGCCCCGGAGACGAGGACGCGGATGCGCCCGCCGAGCCGATGACGGATCTTGCTGAACACGAGCCGGTCGGCCAGGCCATGCTTGATCTTGAGCATTCCGGAGGGCTGCTTGCCCTGCCGCTGCAGCGCCGAGACCTCCTTGCCGACGCCGAACGCCCACTGGAAGATCTTCCACTTGGCGCCGCCCGCGTCCTTGGCGGTGGTCACCACGCGGTTGTAGACCTTCTCGTACACCCGAGGCGCCGCACACATGAGCGTCGGCTTCACGATGCCGAGATTCTCAACGAGCTTGTCGACCCGACCATCTATGTACGTGGGTAGCCCCACGTGCAGGACGCCGCAGACCAGTGTCTTGCCGAAGGAGTGCGACAGCGGCAGCCACAGGTACTGCAGGTCGTCGGCGCGCAGGATGCCGAGGTTGGCCTGGGCGACACCTTCCCAGCACCACCCGCCGTGGAGCAGCTCAACGCCCTTCGGCGTTCCCGTAGTGCCGGAGGTGTACATCAGCGTCGCGAGCTGGTCGGGGCGCACCGCGTTGGCGATCCGCGTCACGAGCTCGGGATCCGCGGCGAGGGCGGCCTTGCCCTTCTCCTCGAGTTCGGCGAGCGACAGCACGGGGACCGAGGCCTCCGCGGATCCATCGATCACAACCACATGGGTCAGGCCGGGCAGAGCCGAGCCTGCGACCTTGCTGACCTGACTCGCGTCCTCCGCGATGAGCACCTTGGAGCCGGAGTCGCTCAGGATGAAAGCGGCGTCCTTCGGCTCGGTGGTCGGGTAGATCGTGGTGGTGGCCGCGCCGGCGCACAGGACGCCGAGGTCGGCCAGCACCCACTCGACCCTGGTGTTTGATGCGATGGCGACCCGGTCCTCCGGCTGAACGCCCAGGCTGTGCAGGCCCGCGGCGATCGCGCTGGCCCGCTCGCCGACCGTCTTCCAGGTGAGCCACTTGGGCCCGGAGGAGGTCGGGTGGGCGAACGCCTTGGCGTTCGGCGTCGCCGCCACGCGCTGGAGGAACATGTCGGGAATGGACCTGTATGGGACTTGCAGATTCTCGCTCATGGGACGCGATGCCTCCGGGATTCGGGTGGCACGTGACGACGGTCACGCACAGCTCGGATACCGAAGCGTACGGCCAAGAGTCGTGACATCGCCATACCGCGGCGCTGCCGGCGCCGGCGACCGTGTCAGCGACCTACGATCGCGGGTGTTCCAGCGCCCTGAGGTAGGCCTTCGCCCAGGCATGAACGTCGTGCGAGCGGACGTGCCGGCGCATCGCCCGCATCCGGGCCCGGTTCTCCGTGGGCGTGGCATCCAGCGCTCGTACGAGCGTGTCCTTGAGCGCGTCGACGTCGTGCGGGTTGACGAGATAGGCCTCGGGAAACTCCGCCGCGGCGCCAGCGAATTCGCTGAGCATCAGCGCGCCACCATTGTCGACCCGGGCAGCGAGATACTCCTTCGCGACAAGGTTCATCCCGTCGCGAAGCGGCGTCACGGCCATCACGTCCGCGGCGAGGTAGAGCGCGACCACCTCGGGCCGGTCGAAGGATTGGTTGAGATAGTGGACGGCGGGCACGCCGACACGGCCGAATTCGCCGTTGATCCGACCGACCTCACGCTCGACCTTCTCGCGCAACATCTGGTACTGCTCGACCCGCTCGCGGCTCGGCACCGCGACCTGGACCATCACGGTGTCCTGCACCTTGACCCGGCCTTCGAGCAGGAGTTCCCGGTATGCCTTAAGCCGGTGCTCGATGCCCTTGGTGTAGTCGAGCCGGTCGACGCCGAGGATCACCTTCGCGGGGTCGCCGAGGTCGGCCCGAAGCGTCTTCGCCCGCATGACGACGGCCGGGTCGCGACCGAGGTTCTCCATCTCGCCGATGTCGATGGAGATCGGGAATGCCTCGGCCCGCACCGTCCGGCCGTCGACGGCGAGCTGGGTGCCGCTGGTGGCCAGGTTCAGGAGTCGGCCGGCGAGCCGGGTGAAGTTCTCCGCGCCGAACCGCGTCTGGAAACCCACCAGGTCGGCGCCGAGGATCCCGCGCAGCAGCTCGGCCCGCCGCGGCAGCTGCATGAAGAGCTCGGCCGGCGGAAATGGAATGTGCATGAAGAAGCCGATGCGCAGGTCCGGCCGCAGCTCGCGCAGCATGGCCGGAACCAGCTGCAGGTGGTAGTCCTGCACCCACACCATCGCGTCGCGGGGGGCGTGTTCGGCCGTCGCCTGCGCGAACCGCTGGTTGACCCGCTTGTACGCCTCCCACCACCGACGATGGAAGGCCGGCGTCTCGACCGCGTCGTGGTAGAGCGGCCACAGGGTCGAGTTGGCGTAGCCCTCGTAGTACTGCCGGTAGTCCGCCTCGGACATCGGCACGGTGTGCAGGCGGATCCCGTCGACGTCGGGGATGTTTGGTGCCGAATCGATCCCGCCGGTCCAGCCGATCCAGGTGCCACGCCGCTCGTGCAGGACCGGGAGCAGGGCGCTGACCAACCCGCCCGGGCTACGGGTCCACGCGATGACGCCGTCCGGAAGGACCGTTTCGTCCACGGGGAGCCGGTTCGCCACGACCACTAGGGATCTTCGCGCCATTGCGACCCTCTCATCACGGAATGACCCTTCAGGGCATTCCTTCTCACCTAAAGCTAGATGCCCGCGACGAAACCGCTAAGTGAATCGATGAATCCTTTCCCGTCGATCATGATTTGGAGGTCATGATCGACGGGTTTGAGCGGCACCGATGTCATGATCGTGGCGATCTTGAAACAGGGCGGCCGAGAACTCCTCGGTCAGCTCTCGCGGTTGCCAGTCGTCCTGGGCCCGCCGAACATCCTCGCGGTGGATGAAGTACTCCGCGCGGTTGATCGCCTCATCCGCGGGGGCGAGCCACCACGGCCACCTTCGGACCTGCCGCACCAACGCCGACCACGCCTGGCCGGCCGCCCGGTCCTGAACGCGTTTGGTGTGCCCAGCCAGGGCCGGGATGACGATCCCCGCGGCGGCGTCCGCCCGATTCGCCCGGACTACGAGGTGCGCGGCCAGATCGCGAGTGGTCCAACCCGCGCAGAGCGTCGGTGCGTCCGGCCCCAGCTTCTCCATCAGATCGGCCAGCGCTTCACGTTCACGCGGGGCGAATTCGGTCACGCGCGGCATTTTACCCAGCCGTCGGTGCCTCACACCCAGCCGACGATGCGTGCACGGGCATGAGAGTGTAAGGACCTGTGTTGCCTCCTGGGATAACGACGACGACGGCGGCGGACGGCACAGGGGGGCGGAGAGCGAGGCGGTGACGACATGACGACGAGCGAGTCAGTCGGCACCGGCGTACTCGCCGAGGGTCTTCGGGTGCTCGGCCGCGGCATCCGAGAGCAGCCACGGATCTTCGCGGTCTCGTTTGCGGGCAGCGCCACGTTCGGCCTGCTCACCGTGGCCAGCGCGATCGTGGTCGGCGAGGTCGTCGGCCGGGTCGTCGTGCCCGCGCTGGCCAGCCGACAGATTGTGCCCGGGACCGTCGCGGTCGCCGTCGCCGCCATTCTCGGCCTGTCCCTGCTCAAGGTCTGCGCAATCTTCGGCCGCCGGCTCGGCGCCGGCGCGATGCAGTTCCGCCTGCAGGCCAGCTACCGCCGCCGGGTTACGCGCCGCTATCTCGACCTGCCCCTGGCGTGGCATCGGCGCAATGCGACCGGCACGCTGCTGTCCAACGCGAACTCCGATGTCGAGGCGATCTGGTTTCCGATCGCTCCGATGCCGTTCGCGCTGGGCACCCTGCTCATGCTCGTGGCGGCGATCGTCGCGCTGTTCGTCATCGACTGGCCATTCGGCGTCATCGGCCTCGCGATCTTCCCCGCTCTATTCGGGCTGAACGTCATCTATTCGAGGCTGATGTCGCCGCGAATCGGGCTCGCCCAGGCTCTTCGGGCCGAGACCAGTGCGATCGCGCACGAGAGCTTCGACGGGGCGCTCGTTGTCAAGACCATGGGTCGCGAAACGGAGGAGACCGACCGCTTCGCGACCCGGGCAACCCAGTTGCGCGACGCGATGATCCGGGTGGGTCGCCTCCGCGCACTCTTCGACCCGTTCCTCGAGGTGCTGCCGAGCCTCGGCACGCTCGCGGTCCTCGTCGTAGGCGTGTTTCGCCTGCGTCAGGGGGCCGTGACCGTCGCCGATGTGGTCTCCGTCGCGTTCCTATTCACCGTTCTGGCGTTTCCCATCCGGGCCATCGGCTGGGTGCTGACGGAGCTACCGCGGAGCGTTGTCGGCTGGGAACGAGTTCAGCGCGTGCTGACCGCGACCGGCGACATGCGGTACGGCGCGGCGGCGCTCGCGTCGCCGGCCGGCCCGCCCGCTTCGCTGAGATTCCGCGACGTCACCTTCGGCTACGACCCGCGCACCCCCGTCCTTCGCCACGTCTCCTTCGAGGTGCCCGCCGGGCGCACGGTGGCCCTGGTCGGCCCGACCGGCGCCGGCAAGTCGTCCATCACGGCGCTGGCCACTCGGCTGGTCGACCCGGAATCGGGCACGGTCGAGATTGACGGTCGAGCGGTGCGTGATCTGACCGCCGCCGACCTCGCGGCGACGGTGGCGCTCGTGCCTCAGGTACCTTTCGTCTTCGACGACTCCGTCGGCGGCAACGTCACGCTGGACCGCCTCCACGTTGACGACGACACGGTTCGTGCGGTCCTCCGCCTGGCCCAGGCCGACGGCTTCGTGGAGCGACTCGCCGAGGGTGTTGACACGATGGTTGGAGAGCGTGGCATCTCGCTCTCGGGCGGGCAGCGTCAACGCCTGACGCTCGCCCGCGCGCTGGCCGGCCGGCCCCGCCTGCTCGTCCTCGATGACGCCACGAGCGCGGTGGATCCCCGCGTGGAGGCGGCCATCCTCAGCGGCCTGCGCAAATCCGGCTCCTCGATTCTGGTTGTCGCGTATCGGCGAGCGACGATCGCCCTCGCCGACGAGGTCGTCTATCTCGAGCACGGGCGAGTCGTGGCGCGTGGCCATCACCGCGAACTGCTCGCTACGGTGCCGGGGTACGCGGACCTCGTCACCGCGTACGAGAGGGCCGACGCCGAACGCGAACGCGAGCACGCGTACGACGAGGACGAGGACAAGAGCGCCGAGGACAAGAGCGCCGAGGACGAGAATGCCGAGGACGAGAACGCCGAGGTGGCCGCATGACCGCCGCGACGTCGACAGACCAGACCGAACCGAAGCCGTCGTCGCTGCATACCATCCGGCGTGGATTGGCCCTGTCGCCCGAGCTTCGAGTCGGTCTGGCCGGTACGCTCGCCCTCTCCGTGGTCGCGATGGCCGGCCGGGTGAGCGTTCCCGTCGCCGTGCAGCAGGGGCTCGACCACGGGCTGCTCGCGCCGGGCGGGCCTGACGTCGCCGTCGTCGCCGCGATTGTGGCCGCGACGATCGGGGTGCTCGCGCTGACCACCTGGTGCTCGTACCTCATGATGAGGCGCCTGTTCACGGTGAGCGAGACCGCGCTGGCCACGGTACGGACGCGGACGTTCCGGCACATCCACGACCTGTCCATGCTGCATCAGCAGTCCGAACGGCGCGGCGCGCTGACCTCACGGGTCACAAGCGACATCGACCAGATCACCCAGTTCCTGCAGTGGGGCGGTGTCATTCTCGTCGTCAGCGTGGGCCAGATCGTGGTGACCACGGTCGTTATGGCGTTCTATTCGTGGCAGCTGACGCTCGTGGTGTACGCGGCCTTCGTACCCATGGTGGTGATAGTCCGCATGTTCCAGCGGCGCCTGGCCGAGGCGTACGGCGAGGTTCGCTCCAGGATCGGGGCCATGCTCGCCGCGGTGAGCGAGAGCGTCGTCGGCGCCGAGGTGATCAGGGCCTACGGAGTCGCGGGGCGCACCGCGGCCAAATTGGACAATGCCATCGAAAGTCACCGAGCCGCCCAGTATCGCGCGCTGCGTACGAGCGTCCTCTCCTTCTCCGCCGGCGAGCTCGCGGCCGGTGTCGCGACCGCGTCCGTCGTGCTTGTCGGTGTATGGCTGGGCGTTGGCGGGTCAATCGGGGTTGGAGCGCTGACCGCATTCCTGTTCCTGGTCGCGCTGTTCGTGCAGCCGGTTCAGATCGCGACCGAGGTGCTCAATGAGGCCCAGAACGCGGTCGCCGGCTGGCGCCGAGTGCTCGATGTGCTCGACATCGTTCCCGACGTTGTCGATCCGGTGGACGCCGGTCACGAGCTTCCAGTCGGGCCGATCGACGTCCGCTTCCGTGGCGTCAACTTCGCCTATCCGAAGGGCGGCGTCGGCGATCTCGGCCCCGACGTGCTCAGCGGCGTGGACGTGGCCATGGAGGCGAAGTCGCGCGTCGCGGTGGTCGGCGAGACCGGCTCGGGCAAGACGACCTTCGCCAAGCTCCTCACCAGACTCATGGATCCGACCTCCGGTGCGGTGTTGCTGTCAGGCCTGCCGCTTACCGACGTACGCTTCGCCTCGCTCCGCCGGCGCGTGGTGCTCGTACCGCAGGACGGCTTCCTCTTCGACGCCACCGTGGCGGAGAACGTGCGCTTTGGCCGACCGGACATTTCCGACGCGAATCTGAACCTGGCCTTCACCGAGCTGGGGCTGACCGACTGGGTCGTCGGCTTGCCGGCCGGGCTCGACACGCCGGTCGGGGAGCGCGGTGAGGCCCTGTCCGTGGGGGAGCGGCAGCTCGTCGCGCTGGTCCGGGCGTACGTCGCCGATCCGGACCTGCTCGTGCTGGACGAGGCGACCAGTGCGGTCGATCCGGCGACGGAGGTCAGACTTCAGCGGGCACTGGACGCGGTGACTCGCGGGCGAACAACGGTCGCCATCGCACACCGGCTCTCGACAGCCGAGTCGGCCGACGAGGTCATCGTCTTCGATCGCGGCCGGATCGTGCAACGCGGGCCGCACGCGGTGCTGGTGACCGAGCCGGAGTCGGTGTACGGGCGGCTGCACGCGGCCTGGCTCGAACAGACCCGGGCCGGCTGATGGGCCGCGTTGATCGCCTCGTGCGACGGTGCCCGCGTTGATCGCCTCGGGCGACCGTGCCCGCGTTGATCGCCTCCGGCGACGGTGCGGACGAAGACGGTGGACGAACACAGTGGGCCGCCCGGGCAAGTCGGATTTCGGGGCTCAGGCGAAATCCGACGAGCGTTCGGGCGGCCCACCGCGGTCCCCGTCCGGATCTCCTCACCGGCCCGGTTCCCCCCATGCACCCCACCGCTTGGCAGCATAAGTGCAGCCGAGTGGCCGACCCATCGATATTGCAGAGTGCTCGCGGCCGTGAAATAAATGCGGTGGCATGACGACGAACACGGACAGTGGCCCACCGCGTACCCCTCGCGGTCGCCCGTTCCGGCAACCGAGGGGGTCGGCCGCGTCCGGGCCAACGGCCAGGATTGCGTGGCTGCTGAGGGTCAACCGCCTTCTCGGCGAAAACACCGAGTTGAGCCGAGCGTCAGCGTTCGCAGCCGCGTTCCGGGGTGCCAGCTATCCCGAGGGTGCCAGCACGAGCGCAGTCTCGCGATGGGAGACCGGCCGCGGGCGCGCGACCTACCACACGATCCGGCGATACGAGGAACTCCTCGAACTCCCGCCCGGCCATCTCGTGGCCATCGCCGACACCGTCTACCGGTACAGCGCCCCCGCCGGTGTTGGTGCGCCCACCCTGTCGCGGGGCGAGGCGTCGCGCGGCGAGGCCGCACCATCGGTAGAGGCCATCCAGGTGCGGCTCGAGGAGATGCTTGATCGAGCCGATTCGAGCGAGCCGATGTCGGGCTGGCAATGGGACGAACTCACCGGAGCGCTATCGGCGGTGCCGTCGCTGGTGATAGTTCCGCGCCGGCTGTGGTTCGACGTCGCGGCACGGCTGTTAGAGGAGATGCTCGTCTCCGACGGGCTGCCCTGGATGCAACGGTATGAGGCGTTCCACCGACTCCTCGGTCACCCAACGGGTGAGCGGGCAGCGGTCGCGGCGTGCGTCAGCCTGATCGGCGACCCGGCCAACCAGATCTTTGTGGAGCCGGTAAGTGTGCTCGACGCAAGTAGCCACCCAGACGCCAGCCGGTTCGTGCTCGGCCAACTCGTGCAACCGATCAATGAGCGAGCCCGCTACGGGGCGCTGCTGGCATGCGTCCGAAAGGTCCGCTTCGGCCACTTCGCCGCTGACGAGGTGGCCGGCCTCGTACCCACCGTCTCCGACCTGCTGCGGGATCCCGATTCGTACGCCGA
Organism: Micromonosporaceae bacterium; assembly: GCA_045403155.1. Taxonomy (GTDB): domain Bacteria; phylum Actinomycetota; class Actinomycetes; order Mycobacteriales; family Micromonosporaceae; genus JAXIPB01. The sequence goes on along the minus strand of JAXIPB010000022.1, from coordinate 20,362 downwards.
CGCGGCCGCGCTCGGGGTGGAGCTGCTCCGTCGACTGCCGAACGGCTTGGGAACCCGCGCCGTTGCAAACCTTCGTCGCGCCCTCACGGCCGACGCGCACCTCAACGAGGTGCTTGGGGCCGGACGGCTCGCGGCCCAGTCGACGTCGGCCATCGTGGTCGATCGCATAGCGTCCGCGACTCAAGCGCAGCTGCCGCAGAGCCCGCCCGGATTCACCGACACCCTGTTGCCGGAACTCATCGACGAGATGCTCTACGCTCCGGTGCTCGACGTGCGGCTCTACGCCGCCCTGCTGGTCCGGGCGACGCCCTATGGGGGCGCCGTCGCACGGGCCCTCGGCAAGGAACTCAGGAAGCCACACGTGGCTATGGACCCGACGCTGGCGGCAACGCTGCTCGGGGGGATGAGGATTCTCGGCGAGGCGAGTCAGCGGCCGCTGGTCGAGCATCTCGTGCTCGCCGTCGGCCTGCCGATCGAAGTCTCGATCGCGGCCGTCGATAGCCTCGGCCACGTCGGCGGGGTCAGCCCGGATCGGTTCTACCTGGACGCGATCGCGCGGCACGCAGGGAGCTGGCGGCGTCACCGCACCCGTCATAGCGCTGTCCTGCTCAGGGGACTCGTTTACGCGCTCGGCGTCACGCAGAATCTCCGACTTCTTGCCCGGGTCCGCGACGATCACGAGGCGCCCGCCCCTGTGCGGGCCGCGGCCCGTTGGTGGCTCGACCGCCCCGCCCGCGTCTTCGAAAGCGCCCGCCGCTAACGCACCCACCTCACCGCCGATCATGACTTGGAGGTCATGATCGGCGTCTTTTTGCGACCGCCGAGTCATGATCGTGGCGATCTTGAGGTGCGGTTCTGGTCGGAGTGGAGAGTGGACCTGAGATGTAGTGCTGGATGGTGGGTCCGATGAGGGCCACGATTGTTTCCGGGTGAGCGCTGGCCAGGGGTTCGATCTTGATGATGTAGCGGACCATGATCAGACCGGAGATCTGGCTGGCGACGAGGTTGGCCCGCAGAGCGCCCTCGGCCGGGTTGAGGTCGAGATCCTTCGCGATCCTGCGCAGGATCCGATTCATGACGAACTCGCGCAGCATCCTCGCGATGAGCTCGTTGCTTACGGCGCTGCGGATGACGGCGGCCGCCGCACCGCCGGCAGCCGAGTCCCACACGTTCAGCAGGGTACGAACGAGCCGCTCGCCGACGCCGTCCACGCCGCCCGCAAGCACGGCGGGAAGGATGCTCGCGGGGTCGATGGGTGCTTGCATCGCATCCAGGAAGAGCCGGTCCTTCGTACCGAAGTAGTGATGGACCAGCGCGGGATCCACCCCAGCGCCGGCGGCGATCGTGCGGATGGACGCGCCGTCATAGCCGCGTTCGGCGAACGCCTCGCGCGCGGCGGCCAGGATTGCCTCGCGGGTGTCCTGGTTGCCGGGACGCCGACCGGTTCGTGCCATCCGCCGTCAGCTCAGGGGGTACGCCGCCGCAGCGTCGCCGCGGCGAGGATGAGTGCCACCACGACGCAGCCCGTGACGACGCCAAGGTCGCGCCAGAGAGTCTCGGTCGCCTCGGGATGGGCCCCGACCTGCTGAAGCGCTTCCACGGCGTACGTCATCGGCATTGCGTTGCTGATGGCCTGCAGCCAGCCGGCCATCTGATCGCGGGCGACGAACAGTCCACACAGGAGGATCTGCGGGATCACCACGATCGGCATGAACTGCACTGCCTGGAACTCGGTTCGCGCGAACGCACTGCAGAACAAGCCGAGCGCCACACCCAACACCGCGTTCGCGATGGCGATGAGTATGACCAGCCCGGTGCCTCCGGCGGTGTCGAGGTCGAAGAGCCAGTACGCCACGGCGGAGGCGACAGAGGCCTGGATGGCTGCCGCGATTCCGAAGGCGATGCCGTACGCAAAGAGAAGGTCGATCTTGCCCAAGGGCGTCGTGAGCAGCCGCTCGAGCGTCCCAGTGGTTCGTTCGCGCAGCATCGCGATGCTCGTGATGAGGAACATGATCACGAACGGGAACACCCCGAGCATGATCAGACCGATACGGTCGAATGTGGACGGTTGCCCCGGTAGGAGGGTCTCATTTCTGAACATGAAGTAGAGCAGGGTCAGCAGTACGACGGGGACGACGACCAGCAGTCCGACCGTACGATGGTCGTGGCGCAACTGGTTGAGGATCCGCTTCGTGGTGCTGCCAAGGATTCTCGGACTCATGACGCCACCGCCATCTTCGCTCGGGCCCGGATGAGATGCAGGAATGCCGCGTCGAGGTCGGCGGTGTCGGCCGATGCCCGTACCGCGTCGGGCGTGTCGTCGGCGATCAGCTCGCCTTCGCGGATCAGCAGCAGCCGATCACAGCGCCCCGCCTCGTCCATGACGTGACTGGACACGAGGAGCGTGGTCCCCGCCGCCGCCAAGTCGCGGAAGTATTTCCAAAGCTCGTCGCGCAGCAGTGGGTCCTGCCCAACAGTCGGCTCATCGAGAACGAGCACGTCGGGGTTGCTGACGAGGGTGCAGGCGAGCGAGGCGCGGGCCATTTGACCGCCGGAAAGCGTGCTGACGAGTTGGTCGGCGGCATCGCCTAGTCCCACCCGGGTGACGGTCTCGTCGGCGTGGGCCGCAGTGACTCCCTTGTAGAGCGAGGCAAAGAACCGGGCGTTTTCGCGCACGGTCAGATCGGCGTACACACTCGGCGACTGGGTCAGGTAGCCGATGGTGCGGCGCAGTGAGGTGGATCCGGCCGGCTCGCCGAGCACGGTGACGGTGCCGGATTTGACGATCTGAACGCCGACGATCGCCCGCATGAGGGTGGTCTTGCCGCTCCCACTCGGGCCCAGCAGCCCGGTCACGCTGCCGCGCGGGATGGAGCAGGTCAGGTTGTGCAGGACGCGGCGTTTACCGCGCTCGACAACGAGGTCGCGGACCTCAATCGCGGTCTCCATGGGCTCCTCCGAGTACCGTCCCCGTGAAACTCAACGAGTGTTGAACTCAACGCTAGATGAAATCCTGGCTCCCCGCAAGCGCCGAGACGGCACCGGGACGAATCTTGAGCGGCCGACCAACCAATGGACGCTGAGCGGTGCTCGTTTCACGCCGCTAGGCGTCCAATGCCACGTGGTCTCGGCATAACAGATCAGCGGTCGCCGATGACCGTTATCCACATCAACGACGTGAGTCCACAGTTCTTGCGAACCGCGTGGCGCGGCCGAGCGGGCTTCGACAGGCTCACGTCTCGTGAACGCCACGCTGCAGCGGTTCCTCGACGCTCACAGTGGCGTGGTGCCGTGGCGCGACGCGTGTGCCGCTACGAGCGTGGCGGTGGTCGAGTGGGCGTCACGGTCCGGTCAGGTCCGCCTTGCGTACCCAGGTGTGCTCGTGGACCCCGAATGCGGCGACAACGAGGACATACGTCTCCGAGCAGTACTCGCGTGCGCTGGTCCAGGCGCCGCGATCAGCCACACGTCCGCGCTGGCGATCTGGCTGCCCGTGTCCGCTGGATCCGACATTCATGTGATGACGGCGCCCGGGCGGCGCATCCGCGTCCCGGGCATCGTGGGACATCGACGCCGAGGATTCGTAGCCGAGCCGCCGGCGGTCCTGACGCGGCGCGGGTTTCCCGTCACCGCACTCGAGACAACGCTCATCGATTCGTGGCCACACCTGACCGGTGATGGCCAGCGTGCTCCCGCGCTCCTGGCCATTTCCGAGCGAATGACAACAGCGGCCCGGATTCGAAACGCGCTCGTCAAAGCACCAAACGTGCCTCAGCGTCGCGGGCTTGGCCAGCTTCTCGATCGGCTCGACGCGGGTTGCCGCAGCTCGCTTGAGCTGTGGGGGTATGACCACGTGTTTACCGGGCCAGGATTCGACCAACTACGGTGGCAGTATCCAATCAAGATCGGCAATCGAACGTTCTGGCTCGACGCGTTCGATGAGGAATCGGCGACCGACTTCGAACTCGACGGCGCGAAGTATCATTCGTCCGACCGTGCACGGGAGCGCGACCTCCGGCGCGACGCCCAACTCGCGAAGCTCGGCATTCAACCCATCCGGTTCACCCATCACCGACTGACGCATGAGATCGCTTCTGTACGGGACGAGGCGCTGGCGATCATGGAAGTCCGCCGACGGGCGGCGAAGAGATGAGCGGCTTGATCGAATCGGAAGGGAGTGGACGGGAGGCCGCGTCAAAAGGCCCGTTTCACGCGGCTGTACGTCCAACGGTGAACGCGGCGACGAGGGGTGCTCGCGTGCGGGGCGCAGAGGCCCGCTGTGCGGACAGCGGGCCTCCTCATTCGTGGGCGGCAACTACATCGCGAGTACTCGATCGAGGTATTTGCCATATTGGCGAAGCGCGTCGGCCAGCAGCTCATGGTCGGGACTCTCGGCCTGGCGCCAGGCGCCGATGAGTGCGGCGTTGTCGAGCAGTGCCCGGTTGAGTGCCGCGACCGCGTCGGTCACGACGAGCTCGGCCTGAGCTATCGCGTCGACTGGTGCCAGCGCGAACTGCGCCTGGGCCGCGACCATCCGTTCGCGGAAGCCAAGCACGCTCTCACCAGGCAGGACGGTCAATTCCTGGGTCGGAGCGAGGAAGACCTCAGCCGCGGCGACCGGCTCGACCTCGGCCGTCGGCTCCGTCTCCACGACTGGGTCGGCCTCAACCGGCTCGGTCTGGGCCAATGGTTCGGTCTGGGCCAATGGTTCGGTCTGGGCCAATGGTTCGGTCTCGGTCAATGGTTCGGTCTCGGTCAATGGTTCGGTCTCGGTCAATGGTTCGGTCTCGGCCACCGGTTCGGTCTCGGGTTCTACAGACTCCGCAATCGGCTGAGCCTCGACTGGCACAGGCTCCGAGGCGACAGCTTCTTCGGCCTGCTCTGCTTCAGCCGGCATGGCGTCGGCCGGCATGGCGTCGGCCGGTACGGCGTCTGTCGGGTCCTCTGCCGCGGGGGTGTCGACGACCTCGTTCTCCACGGTGTCGGCGTCCTGATACCACGCGGCCTCCGCCGGTGGGGGCGAGAGCGGCGAGGCATCATTCGGCACCTCGATCGATTCGACCGTGGGCTCAGCTAGGTACGCGGCGGCAGGATCTGTTGTCGGGGTGGCGTACGACGGGGGGTTCGTCGACGGGGCGTACTGCGTCGGCGCGTATGAACCGTACGACGGCGCATCGGCGGGGTCGGCCACCGCCGTAACAGTGGATCCGGTCGGGGCTGCGGCGTCCGGCGGGGTCTGGGGCTGTGCCTCCTCCGGTACGCCGGCCAAACCCTCGTGTTCGTGCATTTCCTCCTCCATCCGTCCTGCGGCCGGCAGGGGTGCCCGCGTGTTCTCGGGGATTCAGCTGGGGGTAATCCTGGTCAAAGCCGACTGATCAGCGGTTCGGCCTCAAACTAGCGTCGCCGAGATCGCAATCCGCGAGAACCCAAATCGGGAGCGTCTGGGACGACTTGGCCGGCATCGCGCCCGTACGGAAGAATCTCTGTGCATGAGCGGACCCGACTCCATTCCCGACTCGGTCGTCGCGTCCCGGATCAAACGGGATGAGGCCGGACTCGTCCCTGCGATCGTGCAGCAGTACGACACCGCCGAGGTGCTCATGCTCGCGTGGATGGACGAGGATGCCCTGCGACTGACATTAACGACCGGGCGAGCCACGTACTTCTCGCGCAGCCGTGGGACGCTCTGGGTGAAGGGTGAGGCGTCGGGGCATCATCAATACGTCAAGTCGGTGGCCCTCGACTGCGATGGCGACACGCTGCTCGTCCGGGTCGACCAGGTCGGCCCGGCGTGTCACACCGGCGCCCGCACCTGCTTCCACACACCGCTCGAGACCAGCAGCCACCAGATCACCAGCCAGCAGGAGCCATCGTGACCACCGGCGTCGTCACCCCCGACGAGAAGACGTTTCTCGATCTCTCCCGGGCCTACCGGGTCATTCCGGTGACACGGCGCCTGCTCGCCGACGGCGAGACACCGGTGGGCGTCTACCGCAAGCTGGCCGGCGGCCCGGGCACGTTTCTGCTCGAGTCCGCCGAGCACGGAGCGGCCTCGGGCGGAACCGCATGGTCGCGGTACTCATTCGTCGGCGTACGCAGCACGGCGACGCTGACGGAACGGGGCGGCCGCGCGGTCTGGCTGGGCGAGCCGCCCGCGGGCCTGCCGACGACCGGCGACCCCGTGGCTGTGCTCCGGGAGAGCGTCCGCCTCCTCTCCGGCGACGGCCAGCCCGCGACGGGTGCCGCGCTGCCGCCGTTGACGGGAGGACTCGTCGGGTTCCTCTCCTACGACATCGTGCGACGGTTCGAACGGCTGCCCGCGCTCTCCACCGACGATCTCGGCGTGCCCGAACTCGGCATGGTTCTCGCGACCGACCTCGTTGTCCTCGACCACTTCGAGGGCTCTGCCGTGCTCGTCGCTAACGCCATCCTGCCCCCGAAGACGACGAAGGCGGCGGCGACGGCCGCGTATCACCAGGCTATAGGGCGCCTGGACGCGATGACCACCGCACTGTCGCGCCCGACGCCGCCCATGGTCTCCACAGTGGAGAATCCCGGCGTGGGGCGCTTCGTCTCCCGTACTCCCGAGGGCCTTCACCCCAAGGCGGTGGAGGCCGCCAAGGAGGCCATCCGGGCGGGTGAGTGCTTCCAGATCGTCGTGGCCCAGCGATTCGAGCGGCCGACTATGGCCGACCCGCTGGACATCTACCGCGTGCTGCGATCGACGAATCCGAGCCCGTACATGTACCTGCTCCGATTCGACGGCTTCGACATCGTCGGCTCCTCACCGGAGGCGCACCTCAAGGTGCAGAGCGGTCCGAACGACCGCCGGCGCGCCCTGCTGCACCCGATCGCCGGCACCCGGTGGCGGGGCGAGACCCCGGAAGAGGACGCCCGCCTCGCCGGCGAACTGCTGAGTGACCCCAAGGAGCGAGCCGAGCACGTGATGCTGGTGGACCTCGGCCGAAACGATCTTGGTCGGGTGTGTAAGCCCGGCACGGTCGAGGTGCCAGAGTTCGCGACGATCGAGCGCTACAGCCACGTGATGCACATCGTGTCCACCGTCGTCGGTGAGCTACGCGACGATCAGAGCGCCTTCGACGCACTCGTGGCCACGTTCCCGGCGGGGACGCTCACCGGCGCACCCAAGGTCCGGGCGATGGAGCTCATCGATGAGCTGGAGCCGACCCGGCGGGGCGCCTACGGCGGGATCGTGGGGTACTTCTCGTTCGGCGGAGACATGGACACGGCTATCACGATCCGGACCGCCCTGCTTCGCGACGGGATCGCGTACGTGCAGGCCGGTGGCGGAATCGTGGCCGACTCCGACCCCGCGGCTGAGGAACTGGAGACCCGCATCAAGGCGGCGGCCGTGCTCGCGGCGATCGCGGCGGCCGAGACGCTCAAGCCGGCACGGTGAGCGCGAGGAGCGAGCGAAGCGAGCCCCAGTCAGCGTGCGCGAGGAGCGAGCGAAGCGAGCCCCGCAGTCGCGCGCGAAGCAAGCGCAGTCGCGAACGAAAGGAAAGCAACGCTAGTGTCCGGAAGGAGAGGGATGGCCCTCGCCGTCCTCGCCTGTGCGGCCGCGGCCGGACTGGCGCTCTACGCCGCGTCGCGGGCATGGGTGATCGAGATCGAGGCGCGTCCGGCGCCGCTCTCCCCGATCACGACGCCGCGAACCGGCGGATCTCTCGTCCCCGCCGTGCCAGCGCTCGCGCTCGTCGCCCTCGCCGCCGCGGGCGCGATCGTCGCGACCCGGGGTCGGGCGAGGTTGGCCGTGGGCGCGCTGCTCGTTGCCGCGGGTGTCGGCATGGCCGCTGCCGCCAGTTCCGTCCTGGGACGGGCCGGCGTGGAGGCCGGCTGGGCGGTCGTCGCCATCACGGCGGGCGTCATCGTCGCTGGCGTAGGACTCGTCGCGATCCGGCTGGGCAGGTTCTGGCCAGGCATGGGCGAGAAGTACGAACGCGGGCCCGGTCGAGCGGCGCCGGGGGACCACGAACGCCCGGAGATCGCCGGTACCTCCACGGAATCGAATGTTTCGGACAATACATCGGATACAGGGCTGTGGGACGCCATCGACCGAGGTGAAGATCCGACTAAGACCTGATATGTCCAAACAGCCGGTTTAGCGGTAGGATCCGGCAAAGTCGATCTCTAAAGACTGGCTCTTCAGCGTGACCCCGGCAACGACCGGATTACGTCTTGATAGACCTTGTGGATCAGGGCAGCGGCAATGCTTGACACGCCAGTGAGGGAACCATACGTTCAGCCCCACAACGCAGCGAGAGCTACTCGTTGCGTGGTCGGCTGGACGGACCCGCAAGGAGGGCATGTGCCCGTCATAACGGACGAGCAGGCCCTTCACGTCGACCGAAGAACCTGGGTAACCGACCGGTCGGTGAACCAGTCATACAGGCCAATCCGCCAGGAGTGGGCTGGTTCGCAGGCTACCGCAGCGCACTTAGCGTCACCGGTAGCGGACGGACCCGGACCCAAGACTCCGACGCGTGATGGTCGACCGACCGTACCGGGGTTATGAGGAGCGAGAGGAACAGGATGAACAGGCGGATTAAGGCACTGAGCGTGCTCGCCGTCGCCGCACTTGCGGCGGGTACGGCGAGCGCGTGCGGTGGAGGTGGCGACACCGGGAGTACGTCAAAAGCAGTCGAAATCGGCGTTGACCTGCCCTTCCAGGGCTCGGCGAAGGACGCCTCCGACGACACATGGAACGCCATGCAGCTCTACATGGAGCAGATTGGCGGCAAGATCGGCAACTACACGGTCACGCTGAAGAAGTACGACGACTCGACCGCGGCGAAGGGCTCGTGGGACGACGCGACGTGCACCAAGAACGCGAACGACCACGTCGCGAACACCAAAGAGGTCGCGGTCATGGGTACGTTCAACTCGGGCTGCGCGAAGCTGATCGCGCCGGTGGTCAACCAGGCCCCCGACGGCCCGATGCTCATGATCTCGCACGCCAACACCAACCCCGGTCTGACCAAGACCTGGGACCCGGGCGAGCCGGCCAAGTTCTTCCCGAGCGGCAAGCGTAGCTACGGCCGCGTCGTCACCACCGACGACATTCAGGGCCCGGCTGCCGCGCAGTTCGCGGCCAAGGACCTGGGCGTGAAGAAGTGCTTCGTCCTCAACGACACCGAGACCTACGGCGTCGGCGTGGCGAACACCTTCCGCGACGAGGCCAAGAAGCAGGGCATCGAGATCGTCGGTGACACCTCCTGGAAGAAGGGCGACGCCAACTACACCGCGCTCTTCGGCCAGGCCAAGGCGGCCGGCGCGGACTGCGTCTTCTTCGGCGGCATCTACGACAACAACGGTGGCCAGCTCACCAAGGACAAGGTTGCGGTGCTCGGCGACAACACGAAGGTCAAGCTGATCGCTCCGGATGGCTTCACCGGCTACCCCGACTTCAACGCACTGCCACAGGCAGCCGGCTCGTACCTGACCTTCGCTGGTCTGTCGACCGACCCGCTCAAGGCGGCCGGCGGCAAGCCGGCGGAGTTCATCGCCGCGTACAGCGCCAAGTACGGCGCGGACCCGCGTTCCAGCTACGCCCTCTACGGCGTGCAGGCGCTGCAGGTGATCCTCGCCGCCATTGAGAAGTCCGATGGCACCCGCAAGAGCGTGCGGGACCAGGTCTTCGAGGGTGCGGGCATCACCATCCCCGTCTCCACGGCGATCATCGGCAAGGAAATCAAGATCGACCCGGCGTCCGGCGATGTCAGCGCGAAGGACATCTCGGTCGAGCTGGTCAAGGACGGCAAGGAGACCTTCTTCAAGGCCTGGCCCGTCTCCTGACCTAAGGTAATGCAGCTCCGGTGTGGCGTGTCTGATTGATTCGGGTGCGCCACACCGGCGCCTTTATCTCTCCACCGACAACACAGCTCGTAGATCCGCTAGGAGCGCAAGCCCATGACCCAGACCACGGCACCCGCCCCTCCCGCCGTCCTGTCAACGCGATTCGCCCAGCGGGCTCAGAGGTACCTGACCCGAGCCGCGGCCAGCCTGATCCTGGTTGCGGTGGGCTACTGGCTGATCAGCTCGTTCTTCGAGAACGAGACGCTCTTCCTGAGTTCTGCCGTGGCGGGATTGCAGAACGGCGCTCTCTTCGCGCTGATCGCGCTCGGCTATACCCTGGTCTACGGCATCATCGAGCTGATCAACTTCGCACACGGCGACCTCTTCATGCTCAGCACGATGGTCGCGGGCTTCTTCATCACCTCGTTCTTCGGAGTGACCGTCTCGGGCGCCAGCTTCACCGGCTGGCTGATGTTCCTGTTCGCCCTGGTCGGTTGCATGGTCTTCGGCGCCGGCGTCAACGTGGCCATCGAGTTCGTGGCCTATCGTAGACTCCGCAAGGCGCCCAAGCTGGCCCCGCTGATCACGGCCGTGGGCATGAGCTTCATCCTCCTCTTCTTCGGGCTCTTCTTCGGCGGCTCGGCGCCCACCAGCAACTGGGCCAGCGTGCTCCCGCAGGGCGCGCTGGACCTCGGCGGCGTGCGGGTTGAGTACAAGTTCTTCGTCATCATCGCCGTCGCCGTTCCGATCCTGCTGCTGATGAGCTGGATCGTGACCCAGACCCGCACCGGCAAGGCGATGAGAGCGGTGGCGCAGGATCAAGACGCCGCCCGGCTGATGGGCATCAACGTGAACCGGATCATCTCGTTCACGTTCGGCCTGGGCGGAGCGCTCGCCGGCGTCGCCGGCATCATGTACCAACAGGTGATCGGCACGACCCGCTACGACCTCGGTTTTCAATTCGGCCTGATCGCCTTCACCGCAGCCGTTCTCGGCGGCATCGGCAACCTCACCGGTGCCGTGCTTGGCGGAGTGCTCATCGGGTTGGTGAAGGGGTTGAATGACGGAGTTGGACTCGGCCAGGCGTGGAGCCAGACAGTCGTGTTCACCATTCTGATCCTGTTCATGGTCTTCCGGCCCACCGGACTGCTGGGGCAAACAGTCGGGGAGAAGGTGTGACCATGTCTGACATCGCGACAGTGACCGAGCGGGCGCCGCGGCGCCAAATGCGCAGCTTCGTGAAGCCCTCGATGCGCTGGCCGCTGGCCCTGCTCGCCGCCGCCGTAGCGTTCTTCCTCTTCTACTACTTCGACACCTACTTCGCCAACGCCGTCCCGGACGCGGTTAGCGAGTTCGTGCGCCGGTGGTTGCCGCTGCTGTCGGTGAACGAGGCGTTGGTCTACGTCATGTGCGCGGTCGGGCTCAACGTCGTGGTCGGCTACGCCGGCCTGCTCGACCTTGGCTTCGTGGCCTTCTGGGCGATCGGTGGCTACACCGCCGGCTGGCTCATGTCCGGTTTCTTTCACACGGTGAACTTCCGGTTCTTCGGCTCGGCGTTCACCCGGATCAATGAGATCCCGGGCGTCCACGTCAACTTCTGGACCGTCCTCGTGGCCGCCGCGTCCATATGCGCGCTGTTCGGTGTCATCATCGGCGCGCCGACGCTGCGGCTGCGCAGCGACTACCTCGCGCTGGTCACGCTGGGGTTCGGCGAGATCACCTATGAGGTCTTCTACAACGGCAACAACATCTTCGGGCAGAACATCTCCAACGGAACCCAGGGCATCACGCCCGTCGACTCCGTGCGGTTCTTCGGGTTCGCCAGCGACGGCGCGTTGACGTGGAAGGACCTCGGACCGTTCGACGTGCTGCCGAAGTTCGTGATCTTCGTTCTGCTCAGCGCGCTCGTCATGTTCGCGTCGTTGCGGATTCGCGAGGGTCGGCTCGGCCGGGCCTGGTTGGCGATTCGCGAGGACGAACTCGCCGCGAGCGCGATGGGCGTGGCGCTGATGCCGACCAAGCTGAAGGCGTACGCGATCGGCGCGGTCGCCGGCGGCATCGGTGGCGCCGCGTTCGCCATTCACGTCAGCGGCGTCCTTCCGGACCGGTTCCGGTTCGACATCTCCATCACGTTGCTGGCGATGGTCGTGCTCGGAGGCATGGGCAACGTGTGGGGCGTCACGGTCGGCGCGCTGATTCTGGCCTGGACCAACTCGACCGGACTTCCCAATGTGCAACGGGCCATCGACGATAGCGGCTCGTCAACAGAGGTGGGAACCGTCCTGCTCGTGGCGGGTGTCGCGCTCGTCGCGCTCGGCGTGTGGCTGATCCTCACCGGGAGATCCGGCGGTGTCTTTCCGGTGTTCGTCGGCGTCCTTGTCATCGTCATTGGCGGCGCGCTCCTCTACAAGGGACCCGGAACGAGCTTCCAGTTCCTGGTCTTCGGCAGCGTGCTCGTTCTCATGATGCTGTTCCGCCGAGAAGGTCTCATACCGGAGGCTCGAACGCGGCTGGTGCTGCGAGAACAGGAGCGCACCGACGCCGAGTCGCTCGGAGCCGACATGGAGGACGTCGCGCCGGAGCTCGACGCATACACCGACGAAGCCGTCCACGCCGGCGGATCGGGGCCGACACACGGTAGCGACGGCGAAGGGACGAGGTCATGACGGCGCCCGCCACGACCCAGACGACCGCGGCGCTCACCGCGGAATCGGTGACCGTTCGGTTTGGCGGTCTGACCGCCGTCAACCGGATCAGCTTCGACATTCCGTTGGGCGGGATCGTCAGCCTGATCGGGCCCAACGGCGCGGGAAAGACGACCTTCTTCAACGCCCTCACCGGCCTGTACCACCTGGCCGAGGGACGGGTGATGCTGCGCGACCGCAACGTGACCGGCCTGTCGCCGAACAAGATCGCGAACCTCGGCGTGGCCCGGACCTTCCAGAACATCCGACTCTTCGGCCTCATGACGGCTGAGGAGAACGTGAAGGTCGCCATGCACGGGCATATGAAGTCTGGCGTCTTCAGCACGATCCTGAAAACGCCGTGGCAGCGCAAGGAGGAGCACACGGCCCACGAGGCGGCGCTGGAACTACTGGACTTCGTCGGCATTGGAAACACCGCCGAGGAGTACGCCCGCAACCTCTCCTACGGCGACCAGCGTCGGCTCGAGGTGGCCCGTGCGCTGGCGCTCAAGCCGTCGGTGCTCCTTCTCGACGAGCCGACTGCGGGCATGAACCCCCGCGAGTCGGCGATCTTCACCGACTTCGTCCACCGCGTCCGCGACGAAAAGAACGTCTCGATCCTGCTCATCGAGCACGATATGAGCGTCGTGATGCGGGTTTCGGAGCGCATCACGGTGCTGGACCGCGGTGAGATGATCGCCGAAGGCGGGCCGGCCGACATCAAGTCCAACGAGCGAGTCATCGAGGCCTACCTCGGCAAATCAGGCACGGAGGTCTAGGGATGACTGTCGATTACGGATCCCGGGCCGGGACAAACAAGACTGGGACGGCGATGCTCGACATCAGGGATATCCACGTCTACTACGGCAACATCGCCGCGGTAAAAGGGCTCTCGCTCACCGTCGAAACCGGTGAGATCGTCACGCTGCTCGGCTCCAACGGGGCGGGGAAGTCCACAACGCTGCGCACCATCTCGGGTCTGCTACGCCCCCGCCACGGCAGCGTGTACTTCGAGGACAAGCGTCTGGACGGCGTGCCTGCTCACAACGTCGTCGAGAAGGGAATTGCCCAATCGCCGGAGGGTCGGCGCATCTTCCCCCGGATGTCGGTCAGCGAGAACCTCGATCTCGGGGCGTTCCTTCGCAGGAACCGCGCCGAAATCGCCGCTGACAAGGAGACGGTGCTCGAGCTCTTCCCCCGGCTACGCGAGCGCATCTCCCAGAAGGCGGGCACGCTCTCCGGCGGTGAGCAGCAGATGCTCGCCGTCGCCCGGGCATTGATGGCGCGTCCGAAGCTGCTGCTGCTCGACGAGCCCTCGATGGGTCTCGCGCCCGTACTCGTCGACCTCATCTTCGACACCATCTCGCGGATCCGGGAGCAGGGCACGACCGTCCTGCTGGTGGAGCAGAACGCGCTCGCCGCGCTGCGCGTCGCCGACCGCGCGTACGTGCTCGAGTCCGGCACGTTGAAGCTCGCCGGTCCGGCCGCCGAACTCGCGCAGAACGAGGACATCGTCAAGGCCTACCTGGGCGGCTGACCTTCTCCCCCCTGCGCGACGGGACAGCGGGAAACCGGGCAGAGCATTATGCCCTAGCCCGCTGGGCGGCGAGCGCCATACCCCGGACTGATGGCCATCCGGTCGTGGCCCTACCATCGGCCGCATGGCACCCGGTGAGGGGAGTCCGTCGGTTGTGGCGGCCCGGACGGTACGGACGGCGACACGGTGACGGTCCTTGACGAGATCCTCGCCGGTGTACGGGAGGACGTGGCGACTCGCGAAGAGCTGACGCCACTCAGCGTGCTCCGGGAGTCCGTCGCCGCGGCGCCACCCCCCAAAGATGCCTACGCCGCCCTGCGGGCGCCCGGTGTCGGAGTCATCGCGGAGGTCAAGCGGAACTCGCCGTCGAAGGGCCGACTCGCGGAGATCCCCGACCCGGCTGACCTGGCGCGCGAGTACGCCGCCGGCGGCGCCCGCTGCGTGAGCGTGCTGACCGAGGGCCGGTGGTTCGGCGGCTCACTGGAGGACCTGAGCGCGGTTCGGGCCGCGGTGACCTGCCCGGTCCTGCGCAAGGACTTCGTAGTCTCCAGCTACCAGGTGCACGAGGCGCGCGCGCATGGCGCCGACATCGTGTTGCTCATCGTCGCGGCGCTAGACCAGAACACGCTCGTCGGCCTGCTGGAGCGGGTCGAATCGCTCGGCATGTCGGCGCTGGTCGAGGTGCACACCGAGGAGGAGGCCGATCGGGCGCTGGCCGCCGGCGCGCGGGTGATCGGCGTGAACGCCCGCAACCTCGCCACGCTGGACGTGGACCGCTCTGTCTTCGAACGGATAGCCCCGGGCCTGCCGAACAAGATTGTCAAGGTGGCCGAGTCCGGCGTGCGCGGACCCCACGACCTGATCCGGTATGCCGCGGCCGGCGCGGACGCGGTGCTGGTCGGGGAGGGTCTGGTGACCCAGAAGAGTCCGCGCGACGCGGTGGCCGAGCTCGTCACCGCCGGCAGCCACCCGGCCACGCCTCGCCCCGTGCGGTGAGCGCCGTGCAGTTCACGAGGCCCGACAGCGCGAGGATCCAGTGAGCGCCGACTCCGGGTTGCTCTCCGCGGCCGGGTTGTTGCCCGATGCGAGCGGCCACTTCGGCCGGCACGGCGGGCGTTTCGTACCAGAGGCGCTCATCGGCGCACTGGACGAACTGGACGCGGCGCACCGGCACGCGATGGCCGACGAGGCGTTCCAGGCCGAATTCGGCCGGCTGCTGCGTGACTACGCGGGCGCGCCGAGCCTGCTGTACGACGCGACACGCCTGTCTGAGGAGGTCGGCGCCCGGATCCTGCTCAAGCGGGAGGACCTCAACCACACCGGTGCCCACAAGATTCGCAACGCCCTCGGCCAGGCGCTGCTGACGACCCGAATGGGCAAGCCGCGCATCATCGCCGAGACTGGCGCCGGCCAACACGGCGTGGCCAGCGCCACCGCCGCGGCGCTGTTCGGCCTCGAGTGCGTTGTCTACATGGGCGAGGAGGACATGCGGCGCCAGGCGCTGAACGTCGTCCGCATGCGGCTTCTCGGTGCCACCGTTGTCCCGGTGACCACCGGTTCGCGCACGCTCAAGGACGCCATCAACGAGGCGTTGCGGGACTGGGTGACCAATGTGGACAGCACACACTACCTGCTCGGCACCGTGGCCGGGCCGCATCCGTTCCCGGCGATGGTTCGAGACTTCGCGCGCGGCATCGGCGTCGAGGCGCGCCGTCAGTGCCTGGATCTGCTCGGCCGCCTTCCGGACGTGGTCTGCGCCTGCGTCGGCGGCGGATCGAACGCGATCGGCATCTTCCACGCATTCATTCCCGACGAGTCGGTCGCGCTCTACGGTTTCGAGGCCGGCGGCGACGGGATCGCCACCGGACGGCATGCCGCAAGCATCACCGGCGGGGCCGTCGGAGTGCTGCATGGAAACCGGACGTATGTGCTGCAGGACGAGGATGGTCAGACGGTGGAATCCCACTCCATCTCGGCCGGTCTGGACTACCCGGGCGTCGGGCCGGAGCACGCGTGGCTGCACGATGCCGGTCGGGCCCACTACCAGCCTGTCGATGACGCGGAGGCGATGGCGGCCTTCGCGCTGCTGTGCCGTACGGAGGGGATCATCCCGGCGATCGAGAGCGCGCACGCGCTAGCTGGCGCGCTCCGGCTGGTTCCGGGCTCGGGCCCCGACGCCACCATCCTGGTGAACCTGTCGGGCCGTGGTGACAAAGACGTCGAGACCGCGGGTCGGTGGTTCGGTGTGCTGGAATGACCGTCGCAGTCGCGTTCGCGAAGGCTCACGCCGAGGGTAGGGCCGCGCTGGTCGGCTACCTGCCGGCCGGGTTCCCTTCGGTGCCCGATGGCATCGCCGCTGTACGGGCACTCGCGCAGGCCGGCGCGGACGTCGTCGAGGTCGGCTACCCGTACTCGGATCCGGTCATGGACGGCCCCGTCATCCAGCGCGCGAGCGAGATCGCGCTCGCGGCGGGAGTCCGCGGTGCGGACGTGATCCGCACCGTCGAGGCGGTCGCCGACCTGGGCGTGCCGGTGGTCGTCATGACGTACTGGAATCTGATCGAGCGCTACTCCGGCGGCGGACCCTCGCGGGGGGTCGACGCGTTCGCGCGCGACTTGGTGGCCGCCGGTGGCTCCGGGCTCATCACCCCCGACCTGATCCCCGAGGAGGCCGACGAGTGGATGGCGGCCTCCGACGCGTACGGCTTGGATCGGATCTTCCTCGTCGCGCCGTCGTCCACGGACGCCCGGATCGCGGCCGCGTTGTCGGCATGCCGGGGCTTCGTCTACGCGACGAGCGTCATGGGCGTCACCGGCGCCCGCGACGTGATCTCAGACGCCGCGCCGGCCCTGGTTGCCCGAGTGCGAGCGGTCGGGCCGGGCCTGGGGGGAGCGGATCGGACGCTGCCGGTCGGGGTGGGGCTTGGCGTACGCGACGGCGGCCAGGCGGCGCAGGTGGGCGCATACGCCGACGGGGTCATCGTGGGCAGCGCGCTCGTTCGGTGCCTACTCGACGCGCCGGATTTCGCGGCGGGGCTTGGTGCGCTGCGTACGCTCACCGCCGATCTCGCCGCCGGTGTGCGTCGGTCGGTTCGTTGAGCCGATCAACCGCCCGGCATGATCATCGCAAGTGTTCAGCGGTTGCCCGTTGGCGCGCACAGGAACCGGGCAAGTGTCGTTCAGCTGCGTTGATCAAGCGGTCGCGGTAGCGAGAATCGCGGCGTCGTCCGCGTCCGGTACCTCGGGTTCGGCGTTGCGGTGGACGTCGCGAAGGACTCCCGAACGGCCCTCGATGGCGTCGGCGACGGCCACCCGGGCGGTGGCGGTCACCGGCTCCGGTAGCGCGTCTGGGTCGTGCCAGGCGAGGCGGCAGATGCGGCCGGGAGCGTTGACGGCGATATCGCCGACGGCGACCCTGCCCCGGAAGACGTGCACCAGCACGTCGGGCAGGTTGGCGCCGCTCCCGTTGCCGGTGAGCTGGTAGAGGCCGACGAGGTCAACGACCTCGGTCTCGGTGCCGGTGTCCTCGCGGATGTCGCGAATGACGGCGTGGATCGGGCTCTCGCCGTTGCGGATCTTCCCGCCGGGGAGGCCCCAGAGCCGATGACCCTGGCTCTGTTGGCACAGCAGCACGCGGCCGGCCGGGTCGCGGATGACCGCGGCGACCGCGGATGTGAGCAAGCTCATAGCGAGAAAGCGTAGATCCGATGGACTCTCCCGCCTAGGCCTCTGCCTAGGTTGGTGCGGTTTTCTCCGCATCACTTCGCGGCCTCGCTTCGCGCCCGACCCTGAACTCTTGCGGACCGCAGCCAAGGCGGTAGGTTGTGCGCGTGAACGACGCCGTCCGCTATCTCGCCGATCTTCCAAGCCCGTCCCAGGGCGTGTGGCATCTCGGCCCGCTACCCATCCGCGCCTATGCCCTGTGCATCCTGCTCGGTATCGTCGCCGCCTGCGCGATCACGGAGGTCCGCCTGAGACGGCGGGGGGCGCCCAAGTGGATGGTGCTCGACGTCGCCGTGTGGGCCGTGCCCTTCGGCATCGTCGGGGCTCGGATCTACCACGTGATCACGTCGCCCGACAACTACTTCGGCACCAATGGCGACCCGATGCAGGCGTTCGCGGTGTGGAACGGGGGACTGGGCATCTGGGGTGCCATCGCCGGCGGTGCGGTGGGTGCGTGGATCGCCTGCCGCCGTCTGGGCGTGCCGCTCACGTTCTTCGCCGATGCCCTGGCGCCGGGACTCCCCGTGGCGCAGGCGATCGGCCGCCTCGGTAACTGGTTCAACAACGAACTCTACGGCGGCCCGACCAGCCTTCCCTGGGGGCTGACCGTCTTCGATTTCGACACGTCCGCCGGCAAGGCCCATACGGACGCCGATGGCAATCCGATCGAGCTCGCCGGCGGCCCGTTCCACCCCACATTCCTCTACGAACTGGTGTGGAACCTGGGCGTAGCGCTGCTGGTCTGGCTGGTCGACCGGCGTTGGAAGCTGGGCAAGGGACGCGCGTTCGCGCTCTATGTCATGGCGTACACCGTTGGCCGGTTCTGGATCGAGCTCATCCGCACCGACGCGGCGCACGAGTGGGGCGGCCTGCGGGTGAACAACTGGGTCTCGATCGTGGTCTTCCTCGGCGCCCTGATCTACTTCCTGCGGGTCCGCGGACCGCAGGAGCACGTCCGTGTCGACAACGACGGCGCCATGCATCTCGTTACGGCCGAGGGCGAGCCGATCGAGTGGCGCAAGCCATCACACCCGACCACCGCCGGCTTCGGCGGTTCGACCGAAGGTCGCGACGGTGAATCCATAGTGGACGAAGCGGACGACTCAGCGGGCGCTGAGAAGAAGTAGCGGCGTGCGCACCGCGATCGTGGTCGGCGCCGGAGTTGGTGGCCTCGCCGCGGCCGGTGCGCTCGCCCGGTCGAACTGGCACGTCACCCTTCTGGAACGCGGGGAGCGCCTTCGGGGCAACGGCGCCGCGCTTCTGATCTGGCCCAACGGCGCCGCCGCGCTACAGGCGCTCGGGCTGAGCCTTGGCGACATCGCGTTCCCAATGACCGCTGGCGGAATCCGGCGTCCGGACGGTCGGTGGCTCGTGGACGCCTCGCCGTCTTCGGTCGGCGCTTCCTCGGTGGGCGCTTCCGCGGCAGACGCTTCGGCGGGGGTCGCGGCGGTGGACCGCGGCCAGCCGTTGCCCACCGCGGCTGGGTCGGCGCAGCATCAGCACGCGCTCGTTGTGCACGCCGACGACCTGCACGACGCGTTGATGGCCGGGCTCGGCGAGAAGATCGAGATTCGGACCGGCGTCGAGATCACCACGGTGCGGGTGGGCTCGGCGGAGCGTCCGGCCGTCGGCACCGGAAGGCACACGTTCGAGGCCGATCTGGTCGTGGCGGCCGACGGTGGTCGCAGCGTGATCCGCCGCTGGCTGGCGCCGCAGTTAGCGCTGAGGTCGGCCGGCTACACCTCATGGCGGGCGGTGGTTCCGTGGTACCGGGCGCCCAAGCCGGCCGAGACGTTGCCGGCCGCCGGCGAGATGCTCGGAGCCGGTTACCGCTTCGTCCACGCCGCGCTGGGGGATCGTGGGACCTCGGGTGGATCCACCCGGGGCGGCATCTACTGGGTTGCCACCGCCCCGGGCGCGCTCCGCCCGGAGCCCGCCGCCACGCAGTTGGCGCTGCTGCGACGCTGGTTCGCCGATTGGCAGTCGCCGGTCGGCGAGCTCCTGGAGGCCACAGAGCCGGGGGACCTCGTCCAACAGGCCGGCGAGGAGCTACGCCCGCTGCCCCGGCGGTTCGACTTCCCGGTAGCGGCTGGCGGCTTCGTACTGCTCGGCGATGCCGCGCACGTGTCGTCGCCGGCTCTCACCCAGGGTGCGTGCCTGGCGTTCGAGGACGCGGTGACCCTGGGCTCGCTGCTGCGAGAGGAGTCCCCCGGTTCGTCGCTTCCGAGGGCGCTCGGCGAGTACACCCAGGCGCGGAGGGAGCGGGTAGTCCGGGTGGCGAGGACGTCGCGCCGGCTCGGCCGGGTCATGCAAGCACGCGGCCGGTTCACGGTGGCCGTGCGCGACGCGGCCCTGAGCCGACTGTCGCCGCGTCTCCTCACCCCCAAGATCCCGCCGATCATGACCTGGAGGTCATCCCTGAAGGAGCGGGGCCGTGTCAACCCGGGGGGCGGGACTGTTTTGTGACCGGTTTGTGCCTGTTTCCGGCTGGGTGCGGGCAAACGCCGGCGAGGGGTCGGGGTCCTGGCTCGACCGGAGGTCGACCCGCGAAGCGGGCTTGGCCTTGACGCCGATCCCGAGCGGCGCAGAATCGTCGCGCCGG
>JAXIPB010000156.1:0-3439 GCA_045403155.1 Micromonosporaceae bacterium | reverse complement strand
GTTCAGGCTGAGGAAGGCATCACCGAGATGCGGATGTTTGGAGGGCTCGCGTTCCTGATACATGGCAACATGGCGGTGAGCGCGAGTGGCCAGGGCGGACTTCTGCTTCGCGTCGATCCTTCCGATACTGAAGCGTTTCTGGCCGAGCCCGACGCGCGCCGATTCGAGATGCGGGGACGGGAGATGGACGGCTGGCTGCGCATCGATCCGAACGGCGTAACAACCAAACGCCAGCTGAAGAAGTGGGTCGCTCGTGGCGTTACCTACGCCCGCTCATTGCCCCCGAAGCGGTAGCGTCAGCGTTCGAACTCCGGACCGCGGCACCATGGGATCGCCGGTCTCCACCGGTCTGGCCGCACCGCGGCGGCGGCTGGCACCGCGTGCGCGGAAGGCATAGCCGTACCTTGGCTATGACGGTCATCCCACCACTGTGTACACCGGCTCGGACGATGCGGGTGAACGCGGTGCGTCAGGTGCTCGGCGCGACCGCGGACGCGGCGGCACCCAACGTGGTCGAGGAAGAGCTGTAAGGTGGCTTCCGTGCCCTCCAGGTCGTTGCGCCTGCGCCCGCTCGCGTCGCTAAGCATCGCCGCCCTCGCCTTGGCGCTCCCTGCCTCGAGCGCGCCGCCGGCCGCGTCGCGGGCGACAACCGCACCCAGTATCGCTGCCGTCGCAGCGACGACCGCGCCGACCGAGGCGCCGCTTCCGGTGAATCCAGCGCCGACCGACCTGCCGATCATCGCCTATGAACCCCTCGTGGCTCGCTTTCCTGCCGACGCCGAGCCGTCGTCAACCGACAGACTCAGGGCAGGCCTGCGTCCACTCCGCCGCCTCGCTGCCTACGACGCACCCGGTGGCACGGCCAGAGCCTTCCTCGAGCCGACAATTCGAGGCGTCGAAATCGCGCTCCCGATCGTTGAACACCGTTCCGGGTGGGCCGGGGTGCTCCTTCCGTCGGTGAACCGTCGGATGGCGTGGCTGCCACCGGGCGGATGGACGACGGTGGAGTTGCGGGACCAGCTCATCGTCGTCCGTTCGACGCATCGGTTACTGTGGTACCGGGATGGCGCGCTGGTCCGTACCTGGGCGGTTTCGCTCGGCACCAAAGAGTCGCCGACCCCGCTCGGGCGTACCTTCATTCTCGGTCGGTCCAGACTTCAGGGGCGCGTGTACGCCAACACCATGGTATTCGCGCTGGGTGCGGTGCCCGATGACCCGGACGCCATTCCAACCGGCCTTCGCGGCGCGCACATTGGCATCCATACCTGGTACCACGATCGTGAACTCGGGCGTAACACGACCAACGGATGCATCCGGCTGACCAAGACGGGACAGCAACACCTTCTCGCTGAGCTGAAGTCGGGCACGGAGGTCGTGGTGGTCGACTCGTTCGCCGGCTAGAGAGATGAGCGTTGTGCTCACTCCCCAGCGGTTGTCGGCCACTGACCGAAATGACTCGCGCTTGCAAATCGGCGTTGCTACCCTCACGGCATGACTTCGCCGACGTTCCAGATGATGATGCCTCGCGATCGGGGCTGACGAGTGCTGGGACGTTAAGCGATCCCGAGGCCCCGCACGACCGGGGCCTCGTTTCTTCTTGGCCGGAGCCCCGACGCAAACACCAGGAGCTCCGATGTTGCCGTAGACCACGCAGCCCAACATCGCCTCCCGACGGAATATTGCCCGCTGGTACACAGTGGATTAGAGAAGGTTCTTCGATGGCGCGCTACAACGTGATGACAGCTATTCCGTACGTCAACGGACGCCCGCATGTCGGCCACGCGCTCGAACTCGTCCAAGCTGACGTACTGGCGCGACACCGTCGCCAACGCGGCGACGACGTACGCTTTCAGACCGGCACCGACGACAACGCACTCAAGAACGTACAAGGAGCAGAGGCCGAGGGCATCCCGCCGAGGGAATACGTTGCCCGAGTCGCCGAACGGTTCGCCAGCCTTCGGGGCGCACTGGACCTCTCGTTCGACGACTTCATTAGGACCAGCTCGGACCCGCGCCACCAGCCCGGCGTGGAGAGACTCTGGGCTGCTTGCGCCGCACGAGGCGACCTTTACCGCAAGGTGTACTCCGGGCTGTACTGCGTCGGCTGCGAACGCTTCTACACCCGACAGGAGCTCACGGACGACGGCCTCTGCGAGGAGCATGGGACGGCACCGGAGACGGTGGAGGAGGACAACTGGTTCTTCCGGCTAAGCGCCTACCAGGACCAGCTGTTAGAGCTGATCTCGGCTGATCGGCTGCGCATCGAGCCGTCAAGCCGCAAGCGGGAGGTCCTCTCCTTCATCGGGGCCGGACTGGAGGACTTCAGCGTCTCGCGCAGCGTGGCCCGCGCCCGTGGCTGGGGGATCCCCGTTCCCGGCGACTCCGACCAGGTCATCTACGTGTTGTTCGACGCTCTGGCCAACTACATCTCTGCACCCGGGTACGGTACGGACGACGCGCGATTCCGCTGCTGGTGGGACGAGAGCGAGCGGGTGCACGTCATCGGCAAGGGCATCATCCGGTTCCACGCGGTCTATTGGCCGGCGATGCTGCTCTCCGCTGGCGTCAGCCTGCCGGACATCATCTTCGTGCACGAATACCTCACCGCGAACGGAGAGAAGATCAGCAAATCGGCGGGCAACGCTGATGACCCCGCCGACATAGTCACGGGGTATGGCACCGACGCCCTGCGCTGGTGGCTGCTCCGAGAGGTGGCCAGATCGGGCGACACCGACTACACGACTCGCCGGATGGTCAACCGCGCGAACGAGGATCTAGCCAACAACATCGGCAACCTCGTCAACCGCACCGTTTCGATGGTCCATCGCTATCGCAGCGGATTGGTTCCGTCGGCTGCCAGCGATCCCGACGCGACTCCACTGCGGCTGGTACGCGCCTCGGCATCCGCCACGATCAGCGCCGCCCTCGCCAACTTCGACTTCCGGCGAGCCGTCGACGCCGTCGTCGCCATCGGCACCGAAGGCAACCGTTACATCGAGAATGCCCGCCCGTGGGAGCTGGCAAAGTCCGAACGCGCTTCCGGTGCGTCGACGGCGCGGTTGGACGGAGTCCTCGCGGAGCTGATCGCGACCTGTCGAGACATCGCTCGGCATGTGGCGCCCTTTGTTCCGGCGGCTGCGCAACGGATTGCGGATCAGTGCGGCCGGAACTCGGAGCACGTTCCCGAGCCGCGCCCGGTATTCGCCCGCCTTGAGATCGCATGACCGCGGCGGCCGTGAGGTCAGGTCGGCCCGGCGGTAAGCATGAATCGGTGGCAGCTGACGTTCAGCGGCCGGCCCGACGAGAGGCGATCGTGAAGACTGTGCAGGCGCCCGTCGTAGGTGGCCGGGTCGAAGTCTGGGATGTGCCATGGCGTGATCCTCAGGAACAGCACGACCGCGCCGATGTCGTGGAACGCGCCAGGCACCAGTTCCTCCCG
>JAXIPB010000208.1:0-12671 GCA_045403155.1 Micromonosporaceae bacterium | reverse complement strand
AGCGTGCGCGCGGTCCTTACGCATTGAGCGTTTCAGTTTCACGTTGAGCCCGTCAAAGTGCCTGACGGGCTCAACAACGAGCAGGCGGCGTTGCCCTCGAAAGCATCCGCGCGGCGATCTCCGGCCCACGGACGCGGATCGAGCCATCGCCGACGCGGTCAGCGACCACGTGAAGGCCGAGCAGAAGAAGGCCCGGAAGGGAACCAAGCCACCGAACGAACCCGAGCGGTGAATGGCCCGTGGATGGCCCGACGCCCTGTGCGGGTCATCCGGCAAACGAGAACCCCGGCGTGGGCACGTGCCCTGACGAGGGTTTCTTCTTCTTTGGAGCGGGTGAGGGGAATCGAACCCCCACTGTCAGCTTGGGAAGCTGATGTTCTGCCATTGAACTACACCCGCGAGCGGCCCTCACTGTACCCAATCCACGCAGACGACGCACCGACGGTCGGGACGGGCTGCCGGGGCTCTGTCCGCGTCGTGCCACGAAAACTTGGAGCCAAACCGCCCTTGGCGGGCCGAAAGATTCCAAGATCTAGATTCGTACCCTTCTCTCCCAACATCCAAGCGAGTCGACTCCTCGCCCCCGTCACGCGGATCTCTCGCGTAACGTGCGTCGCATCCGTTGACACTCGGCGCGGTGGACACACGCGCCCCGGGACGAGAGGTTGGGCCACATCCGATGGTTCACCGGTTCAAGGAATCGAGGCGCCTCGCTGGAGGGGCCGCCACATTCGCGCTCATGCTGGGCTCCCTCACGGCAGCCGCCGCACCGGCGGCGGCTGCAAGTCTCGCCGCGGCGTGTTCAACACCCCCAGCGGCATCGGCACACTCTGACGCGAAGGTCAAGCCCGGTGCGGGCAACAAGCACGACCCCAACGAGCTCTCCGCCAAGGCGGTCGCGGCTCGCGAATCGGACTTCGCGAAGCGGCAGGACGAGCGGGACGCTGTTCGGGCGTCGACCAACGCGGCGTTCGTTGGCCCGGTCACGATCCCGGTCTATGTGCACGTGATCCAGGAATCTGCAACCCAAGGCGACATCACGAACAGTGCGATTGACGCGCAGATGACCGTGCTCAACGACTCGTTCAACGGCGGAACCATCGGCGGAGCGGCCACCGGCTTCCAGTTCAGCCTCCAGTCGATCAATCGCCAAATCCGCCCGGAGTGGTACCCGATCGTGTACGGCAGCCAGGCCGAGAGACAGATGAAGGCGGAGCTGCGCGTCGGCGGCAAGGGAACGCTCAATCTATACATGGGTGACCTCAGCGATAACCTGCTGGGCTGGGCCACCTTCCCGCAGCGCAAGCTGAGCACCAACGATGGGGTAGTCATCCTCACAGAGTCGGTTCCGGGCGGCACCGCCGATCCCTACAACGAGGGCGACACCGCCACCCACGAGGTCGGACACTGGCTCGGGCTCTACCACACCTTCCAGGGCGGCTGCAACGGTCAGGGTGACCAGGTGGCCGATACACCCGCTGAGGCGGCCGCGACATTTGGCTGCCCAGTTGGCCAGGACTCGTGCGTGAACAAGCCGGGCCTCGACCCAATCTCGAACTTCATGGATTACACCGACGACTTCTGCATGGATGTGTTCACCGCCGGACAGGCGAGTCGCATGCACGCCCAATGGGACGCGTATCGAGCGGCCTAGAGCGCAACCACTGACGGCCCCGCCCGACTGGGCGGGGCCGTCGCCCGCCAGACGCGATGCGCTGGTGCTCCCATCCGACTGGGCCGGTGCGTCACCAATGCCACCTCGATCCCCAGCTCAAAGAGGCGCCAGTCGATGTCCGGCGCGGCGCGGTGAGCCTTCGCCACAAGTCGACGACGCTCCGGCTCGGTGACCGGGCGCGCGCGTCCGGCGACGTACGCTTCGTCGTCGATGACCTCCGCCGGATAGGCGTGTAACGCGTACCTTCCGTCCCGCACGAGATCGCCGCGCTTCGGCGAGGCCGTCACGAAGCAGAAGAGCCCGCCGTTCGCGATCACCGGCGAGACCGGATGGACCCGCGGCCCGCCATCACGGCGTACCGTAGCCAAGTATCCGAATCCCTGCCCGTACTGCTCAAACAGCGCGCGTACGTCGGCGGCGAGATCGGGCGAGGCGGCGGCGAAGTCCATCCACGAAACCCACTTCGAACTCATGTTCCTAACTATAGTGAACGTGTGTACGAGATCGGAAGACCCAAATTTCGACGCCCTCGTTCACGATGTGGAAGTCTTGCGGGGCCGGGCCGCCGGACACCCGTACGCTAACCAACATGACCGCCGCGCAACCCATCTCGTTCGCCCGGGGCGCACCATCGCTGGACATCATCGATGTCGCCGGGCTGAAGGCAGCTGCCGCGAGGGCGTTCGACGCAGACCCGGTCGCGGTGACAGGCTACGGACCAGGCACCGGATACCCCGCGCTTCGGGACTGGATAGCGCAACGCTATGACGTCGTGGCCGAGCAGATCCTCATCACCAACGGCTCGCTGCAGGCCGACGCGTTCCTCTTTGAACATATCGTCAGCCCGGGCGATGACGTCATTGTCGAGAAACCGACGTACGACCGGACTCTGCTCAGCCTTCGCAACATGGGCGCCAAGATTCACCAGGTCTCCCTGGATCGCGATGGGCTCGAAGTTGACGAGCTACGCCGTACGCTCGAATCCGGCGTTCGCC
The DNA here is from genome assembly GCA_045403155.1 of Micromonosporaceae bacterium. Classification (GTDB taxonomy): domain Bacteria; phylum Actinomycetota; class Actinomycetes; order Mycobacteriales; family Micromonosporaceae; genus JAXIPB01. Next base: position 10,001 of record JAXIPB010000208.1, on the reverse strand, counting down.
CGAAGTTGGCACACGTCATCCCCAACTTTCAGAATCCGGCCGGTGCCACCCTCTCTCTCGAAAGGCGCCGGACACTGATCGAGTTGGCGCGCGAGTTTCAATTCACAATCTTCGAGGATGACCCGTACGTCGAGATCAGATTCCGAGGCGACCGCCTTCCGTCCATGCTTAGCCTCGACGCTCTCGATGCCCCCAACGCGTCGACCGTCGTCGCGGCGGGGTCCTTCACGAAGACCGTGTGCCCCGGTGTGCGCGTCGGTTACCTGATCGGCCCGCCGGCGCTCATCGCCGACATCGCCAAGCGCGCGGTCAACACGTACATCTCGCCGAACATGCTCTCCGAGGTGACCGTTCATCAGTTCTGTATTTCGGGCGACCTCGATCGCTCGATAGCGACGGTGCGCGCCGCGTTGGCGGAGCGCGCGTCAATGTTGGCGCAGGCCCTCCGCCGCGAGATTCCCGGCTGCCATTTCCAGGAGCCCGACGGTGGCTATTTCCTCTGGGTCGACCTTCCAGAGGACGTCAACGTCGACAAACTCGCGCCAGCCGCGGCCGACCGCGGCGTCGCAGTCGTCAAGGGCAGCGACTTTCTGCTCGAGGGTGGGCACCATTCGTTGCGGCTCGCCTTTTCCGCCGTCACCGCCGATCAGATCGGTGAGGGGGTGCGGCGACTCGCCGACGCAATAGCCGACCTGCGCGCCGTCTGAAAGCGGGCGGCAAGTGCATAGTTGCGCCATTGAAGCCCGATCTGAGTATCACAACTGCGACACAACTGACGTTGGCTGGCGCGGAGGGTCTTCCGCCGCTGGGCGTTGTCTGATCACATAAACGCCCAAGACGTCACCCCCGCCCCCACTGGGCACCGGGTGAGCCGCCCCGCCGCTCCACCCACCCCCCGGTTAGCGGACGGCTCGCCGGGTGCCCGCCCCGTGGCGAGATGTCGAACCGAACGGCGGACAACTTCGTGGCACTACGCTACGAGGGGATCCCCGCGCGGACCTCTGTTTGTTGCGTCGAAGGGGGGCGAGCCTCGTGGCCGATACGGAGCACGGTGTAACTGGCGCGAACCCCACCACCAGCACGGGCGGCATCGGTCGAGCGATCATCGCCCCGGTTCGCGCGGTGACGCGCATCTTCACCCCGGGCCTGGGTGGCACCGGCCAACAGCAGGCGCTCGCTCGGCACGGTAGCGCGATTGTTGACTGCGCCGTCTACCTCAACGGGGAACGGTTGCCCGGCGAGTGCGACTACGTCGATGCCCGCAAACTCGCCCGCGGGCAGGAGGGTGCGTTTGTCTGGCTCGGTCTCTACGAACCCGGACCCGAGGATCTGGAGGGCATCGCCGACACATTCGAATTGGACGAGTTCGCCGTCGAGGATGCGATCAAGGGCGGTCAGCGCGCCAAGATCGAACAGTATGGCGCGATGACCTTCCTCGTCGTGCGTACGGCACGGTACGTCGAGCACGCCGAGCTCACCGAGACGAGTGAGATCGTGGAGACCGGTGATCTCATGATGTTCATAGGGCGCGACTATGTCATCACGGTTCGCCATGGTGAGGTCGGTGCGCTGGGACCGCTCCGTACAGATCTGGAGGCCAATCCGGAGCTGCTCGGACTCGGACCGTGGTCGGTTGTGTACTCGATCCTCGACCGCGTCGTCGACACCTATCTCGAGGTCGCCCACCGAGTGCAGGAGGACATCGACGCCGTCGAGTCCCAGGTCTTCTCGAAGCATGTACACGGCCGGATCGCCCGGATCTACCAGCTCAAGCGTGAGTTGGTGGAGTTCAAGCGGGCGGTCGTCCCCTTGCAGCGACCGCTCGCCGCCATGGTCGAGGGTCGCCTCGGAGTAGTGCCGAAGAAGGTGTTGCGCTACTTCCGTGACGTCAACGACCACCTGCTCCGCACCGTGGAGCAGGTCGTCTCTTACGACGATCTTCTCAACTCCATCCTGCAGGCCCGCCTGGCGCAGGTGACGGTCGATCAGAACCACGACATGCGCAAGATCGCCTCGTGGGCCGCCATCGCCGCGATGCAGACCGCGATCGCGGGCGTCTACGGCATGAACTTCGTGACCATGCCCGAACTGACGTGGAAGTACGGCTACCCGCTCATCCTGCTCTTCATGCTCGGCTCCGCGGTCGCGCTCTACCGCCTTTTCCGGCGGTCCGGCTGGCTTTGACCGGTCCCACGATCGCCACGATCATGACGTTGGTGTGTCGAAACAGCGCCGATCATGACCTCCAGGTCATGATCGGCGCTGTGGGTCGGCCTTGTCCTTCGTCGCTGAGGTCGCGTCGCCCGCCTTCGCGGCGCTCTTGTCGGCGCCCTTGTCGACGCTCTTGTCGGGGCCGCCCTTATCGGCGCTCTTGTCGGTGACGTCGGCTGTGTGCTCGGTGATGTCGCCCGCCTTGCCGGTCGCCTTCGATGTCGTGCCTGAGGTTCCTGACTTCTCCTGTAGGGAGTCGGCGAGCTTTCCGGCCGAAGATGAGACTGTGCCCGCGACCGAAGCGCCGGCGGCCGCCGCCTTCTGCGTGGCGGAGGGCCTCCGGTCCGCGGCGGCCATGTCGCTCTCGAGCTCGAACTCGTCGACGGCCGGCATCGGCTCGTACTCCTCCCATTCCGCTGCCGTCCGGCGGCGTCGGGCGACCATCGCTCCGGCCGCGCCGACCGCGGCGCCGGCCGCTAGCAGCCCGACAAGAACCGGCCACCTGTTCCGTTTCGACACGTCGCTCTCCCTGCGCGCGTTGGCGGCGCCAATTCTCATCTGTTCATAGATCGGTGAGAAGGCGTGCTTGGTGCCTCCCCAACCACGCGACGCGGTGGCACGTGCCTTGTCGTAAGGTGGGGTGATCTTCTCGGCCGCACCGCCTGCCACGTGCCCAGCGGCCTGCTTGAAATGACCGTAGCTCTGCGTCAGCTCATCCAACAGCTGCTCAGTCTGCGTGGGCTCAGGTTTCGTCCGACCGAACACCGCTCCACCTCCCGATGAAAGCTCTTCGTACGTACCCAATCCTGGACCTTTCAGCACCGCGCCACCAGCGGAATGGGCGAATGGCAGGATTGACTTACGTTGACCAAGTGCACCGATTGCCGGCTGGAGTGTCCGAGCGTAAGGAGTCACCATGGGCGAGTCGATCTTTGCGACCTTGCGTACCAACGCCGGTCCGATCCGGATCGAACTGTTTCCGAATCACGCGCCCAAGACGGTCGCGAACTTCGTCGGGCTGGCGGAGGGGACGGCCCAGTACACCGACCCGCGCACCGGCGCGCCGGGGTCCGGCCCCTATTACGAGGGCGTGATCTTTCACCGCGTCATTCCCCACTTCATGATCCAGGGTGGCGATCCGACTGGCACAGGCCGTGGCGGGCCGGGATACAACTTCAACGACGAGATCCATCCGGAGCTCCAGTTCAACCGGCCCTACCTGCTCGCGATGGCCAACGCCGGCAAGCGGTCCGACGGCAGCGGCACGAATGGTTCCCAGTTCTTCATCACCGTGTCCCCCACCCCGCACCTCAACACGAAGCACACGATCTTCGGTGAGGTCGCCGACGAGGAGTCGCGGAAGGTGGTCGACTCCATCGCTTCGACGCCCACCGCGTCCGGCGACCGTCCGGTGCGGGACGTTGTCATCGAGAGCGTCGACATCCAGCGCGCCTAGGGGACCGGCCAACTCCCCGCGATCAAGGCCCCCCGGATCGGTGCCCAAAGTCCTTGATCGCGGACGGCCAGGCCGACCGGATATTGTTGCCGCCATGACGCAGGTGCCCCAGCCCGTTGTCCCCGTGTGTTACCGGCATCCCAAACGGGAGACCTACGTCAGGTGCGCCCGGTGTGAGCGCCCGATCTGCCCGGAGTGCATGAACGAGGCGTCCGTCGGGCACCAGTGCCCTGAATGCGTCTCGGAGGGACGCCGGAGCCAGCGCCCGGTGCGCACTGCGTTCGGCGGAAGCACGGCGGGAGCCAAGGGCTACGTCACGATCACGCTGATCGGCATCAACACCCTCCTCATGATCGTCGCGGCCGCGTCAGCTCGGGGCGGGGACTCGCTCTTCGGCGGGTCCGGCTTCGGAGGTCTCATCGGCGGGCTGACCCCGCTCCACCTGTGGGGCGCTCTCGTGCCCGCGCCAACCACGTTCGTCGAGGTGCAGGCCGGTCAGGTGATCGGGATAGCCGGCAGCACCGAGGGAGTGGCCAACGGCGAGTACTACCGCATGGTCACCAGCATGTTCCTCCACTATGGACTCCTGCACCTACTGGTGAACATGTGGGCCCTTTGGGTGCTCGGGCGCACGCTCGAGGGCGTTCTGGGTCCCGTTCGGTTCCTCGCGCTCTATCTCGCCGGCGGTCTCGGCGGCAGTGTCTCGGTGTTCCTCTTCGCCGATCCCCACTCGGCCAGCGCCGGGGCGTCCGGAGCGATCTTCGGTCTCTTCGCGGCGCTCTTCATCGTCCTCAAGCGGCTCGGCCGGGACACGTCCTCGATCATCCCGATCCTCATCCTCAACCTCGCCATCTCCTTCGTCCCCGGGATCTCGCTCGCGGCGCACCTGGGCGGCCTGGTGACCGGCGGGATCGTGGCGGCCGCGCTCGCGTTTGCGCCGAGAAAGAGCCGTACGCCGATACAAGCGTCGGCGATTGTCGGCGTTCTCGTGCTGCTGCTGGGGCTGACGTTCTACGGTGCGCAGATGCTGGCCAACGTTCCGGTGGCGCTGGTCGGAGTCTGACCTACCGGACCCGGACGGCCTCCAGGGCCGCCGCCGCGGCGTCCGGTTCCGCGCCCAGGTCGTACCGGCTGAACAGGAAGATCTCCGCGCCGGCGTCGAGTTCCAACAGTTCGCTGCGCGCTCCAAATCGGGAGCGTGTGTCCACCCGTACCCGTTCGATCTCCGACCAGGCGAGGCGACGGTGCCCGGCGTACCCCCGGACCGCGACCACTCCCGACGCGTCAGCGGCCAGCCGAACCCGAGCGATTACGTCGCGGAGGCCGTAGGCGCCGACCGCGCCGGCCGCGACTAGACCGACCACCATCTGTGGTCCATTGACCGAAAGCAACGCCAACGCCACAAGGAGAGCGGCGCTGGCCAGCTTGGCCACGATGACCCAGGTCGGCACCGCGAAGATCACTTCATCGGGGCCACCCAGATCCGGTGAGCTCTCGCCACGGATCTGCACGATGCCAAGGATGGCACGGCCGACGTACGATCCGGACGGGGCCCGAGGAACTCGGGCCGCCGGGGGAGGCGAAGATGAGAGACGCGGTCATCGTCGGTGCAGTGCGCTCGCCCGTCGGCCGGCGCAATGGCGGTCTCGCCGGCGTGCATTCCGTTGACCTCTCCGCCCACGTCCTGCGCGCACTGGCCGAGCGCACGGGATTCGATCCATCCGATGTGGACGATCTTATCTGGGGCTGCGTGTCACAGGTCGGCGAGCAGTCGTGGAACGTCGGGCGCAACGCCGTCCTCGCCGCCGGGTGGCCCGAGTCAGTCCCCGGCACCACCCTGGACCGCCAATGCGGATCCTCGCAGCAGGCCCTGCACTTCGCCGCCGCCGCCGTCGTGAGTGGACAATGCGACCTTGTGATAGCCGGCGGTGTCGAGTCGATGACCCGGGTGCCGATGGGATCGTCCGTCGGCTCGGGTGACGGTTCCGCGACCGACGGTTGGCCGTTCGGCCCCGAACTTCGCCAGCGCTACCAGGACTCGGTTGGCTTCGCGGCCGCCTCTCCGGTCCCGTTCAGCCAGGGCGTCGGCGCCGAGATGATGGCCTCAAGATGGAATCTGTCCCGGACCCAGCTCGACGAGTACGCGCTGGCCAGTCATGTGAAGGCGGCCCAGACCCAGGACGCGGGATACTTCGCCGACGAGATCGTCCCCGTGCCAGTACCCGGCGTCGGCGTCATTCACAGCGACGAGGGGATCCGGCGCGACACTTCAGTCGAGCGGCTGGCCGAGCTGCCGACGCCCTTCAAGCCGGACGGGGTGGTGACCGCGGGATCCGCCTCGCAGATCTCCGACGGCGCCGCGGCGCTCGCCGTTACCACCTCGGACTGGGCGTCCGCTCACGGGGTGCGGCCAATGGCCCGGGTACGGGCAGCGGTGCTCGCCGCCGACGATCCGGTGATCATGCTGACGGCTCCCATTCCGGCCACGCACAAGATCCTCAAGCGGGCCGAGCTCGCACTCGCCGACATCGGCGTATACGAGGTCAACGAGGCGTTCGCCCCAGTGCCGCTCGCTTGGCTGGCGGAGACCGGCGGCGATCCAGGCCGGTTGAATCCGCGCGGCGGCGCCATCGCGCTCGGGCACCCCCTTGGCGCGACCGGCGCCCGGGTCATGACCACGATGCTGCACCACATGCGGGCCAACGACATCCGGTTCGGACTGCAGACAATCTGCGAGGGCGGGGGCATGGCGAACGCGACGATCCTGGAGCTCCTCGATTGAGTATCTCGTACATGTCTCGAACACTTCGCTGATCTCACGGTGGGACACGGCGTGGCACGCTAGGCGGCGTGAGTGAGGCGCCGTCGCGTGGACTCGTGCTCGTCGTCGAGGACGAGCGGTCGATCGCCGACCTCGTGAAGCTCTATCTGACCCGGGACGGATACGGGGTGCACGTGGAGGTCGACGGGGCCGGCGCCCTCGCCGCAGCGCGGCGGCTGCGGCCGGTGGCCTGCGTGCTGGACATTGGCCTGCCCGGCATGGACGGGACCGAGGTGTGCCGGCGGCTGCGTGAGAGTGGCGATTGGACGCCGGTCATATTCCTGACCGCGCGTGACGACGAGGTCGACCGGGTGGTCGGGCTGGAGCTTGGCGCCGACGACTACGTAACGAAGCCGTTCAGCCCACGAGAGCTGGTCGCCCGCGTCAAGGCGGTGCTGCGCCGTACCTCAGGCGCCCCTGTGGCGGCTGAGGCTCCGCGCAGCGTTGGCGCGGTGACGCTCGACCCCGGCCGACGGCGGGTGCACGCCGACGGTGTCGAGGTCGTCCTGACCTCGACGGAGTTCGATCTGCTGGCTCATCTCATGCAGCGACCCGGCCGGGTGTTCACCCGGGAGGAGTTGCTGGGATCGGTATGGGGGTACGCCGCGCACGGCGGCACCCGCACGGTCGACGTGCACGTGGCGCAGGTGCGGGGGAAGCTCGGCGATGCCAGCCCGCTTGCGCGCGATGTCATCCGAACGGTTCGGGGCGTCGGGTACACGGCGGACGAGGTCGAACTGTGAGCGTTGTCGGGCGACGCCGGCGCCGTTGGATCGGCGCCTCCTTGACGGCCCGTGCCGTGGTCGTGACCTGCCTCGTCGCGGTGACATCGGTGCTGATCACCGCGGCCGTCGCGCTGCCGTTGGCCCTGCGTTCCGCCAACGACGACTCTCGCCTTGCGTTGGCAGACAAGGCACGGGTGGCGGCCAACGCGATCGAGGGGCGCAAGACCGCCCAGGCGCAACAACGCGAGGAGCAGCGCGCCCGCAAGGTTGTGCAGACGCTGCGGGATCAGGGAACCGAGGCGGTCCTCATCCGGGACGGCCGGCCGGACCAGGCCGGGCTGCCCGCTCACATCGTGCGGCAGGTCGCTGACGGCGGAACGGTCAGCCAGCGGGTCGTCTACAACGGCCGGGTCATGATCGCCGAGGGACGCTCGGCGGGCGATGGCGACGGCATCGTGCTCCTCCAGCCGACCGCGAGCGTGACCGCCCGGACGGTGATGAATCGGCTCTGGCTCGCCCTGGCCGCCGGTCTTCTTGCCGGCGTAGTGGCCGGCGTGCTGCTCGCACGGCGGCTGGGCCGGCCGCTGCGGGAGGTCGCTGTGGCGGCCCGCCGGCTCTCGGCGGGTGATCGTGCGGCGCGCGCGCCGGTCGACGCGCCGCCCGAGGTCGCGGACGTGTCGTTCGCGCTGAATGACCTCGCCGCCGCGCTCGCCATGAGCGAGAACCGGCAGCGGTCGTTCCTCATGTCGGTTTCGCATGAGCTGCGCACGCCGCTGACGACGATCAAGGGGTACGCGGAGGCGCTGGCCGACGGCGTCGTCGCGGCCGAGGCCGCCCAGCGGGCCGGCCAGACCATGCTGGCCGAGTCGGAGCACCTGGACCGGCTCGTGGAGGACCTCCTGGTGCTCGCCCGGCTCGAGGCCGATGACTTCCCGTTGGAGATCATGCAGGTCGAGCTCGTGTCGCTGGCCGCCAACGCGGCCGAGTCGTGGAGCGGCCGTTGCGCGGCGGTCGGGGTCGACCTGCGCACGGAGCTGCCGAATCATGCGGTCCTGGTGCGCACCGATCCGGGCCGTATCCGGCAGGTGCTTGATGGCCTGCTGGAGAACGCGCTGCGGGTGGTGCCGCCGGGTGGCCCGGTGGTGCTCGCGGTCCGTCCGGGCGGGGTGGGCGCCGTCGGCACCGGCGAAGAGGCGACGCTCGCCTTCCCGGTGGCGGGAATGCCACCGCCGCCGGCGCGGCTTGCCCTCGCTTCGGGGCCTCCCGCTGCGGGGCCTCCCTATGTGGCGCCTCCTTTTGCGGGGCCCGGATCCGGTCTCCCCTTCGCGGTGGTGGAGGTCCGCGACGGCGGTCCCGGTTTCAGCGACGACGACCTTGCGGTGGTGTTCGAGCGCGGTGCGCTCTATGAGCGCTACAAGGGCGTCCGGAAGGTCGGCAGCGGACTGGGCCTCGCCCTGGCAGCCCGGCTAGTCGCCCGCCTGGGCGGCCAGATCGAGGCCGGCCACGCGGCCGAGGGCGGGGCACGCATGACCGTGCGGCTTCCGCTGTGACGCCGTCGTGGTCCGGCAGTATGTGTCCGGCGGCAAGTGTCCGGCGGCAAGTGTCCGAGATTCGCCCCATCCGCGGCCGCCCGAGGGGCAAGTGCCGGACACTCGCGATGATCTTTACCTGAACCGAACGTCGCGCTGACCGCTCGCTGGCCAGTGTCCGGCAGGGTTGAGCTCGACCGAGAACGTTACGAGGAGGATTCGATGAGAGGTTCTACGCGCGCCCGGGTGCTGGTGGGAGTCGTCCTGGCGGCCGCCGTAGCGATGGTGGGACTCGCTGGCTGCGGGCGTCTCGGGAATGCCGATGGTGCCGGTGCTGGCGCCGGTGACGGCGAGATGACGGAACTTGGTTGGGAGGCCCAGGCACTCGAGGCGATCGGGTTCAGCGCCGCCGACATGGCTCCGGTGGCCGCCGTCGCCGACACTCCGGCGGCGTCCGCCTCGCCGGGCAAGGACCGGGAGCTCAGGCGGCATCCGAAGCACAACCGACTCCGGTTCGCCTTCGGCCGGCGAGTCCTGCACGCCGAGGCCGTCATCCAAACCGACGAGGGCACGAAGACGGTCGTCGTTCAGAGGGGAACCGTGACCGCCATCGACGCCACCTCCATCACCGTGAAGTCGACCGATGGATTCACGTTGACTTGGAAGTTCGGCAGCCCGCTGCACGTGGTCGAGCACCGGACCCAGGTCCAGCCGAGCGCGATCGCCGTCGGCACGGAGGTCGGCGTGGCCGGCGCGAAGGAGGGCGACAGCACGGTGGCCCGGCTCATCGTGGTCCCCGGTCGGAAGGACTGACCCCGCCGCCTCAACCCCAAGTCAGCCCGCAAGATCCCGTCGATCATGATGCTGGCGTCGTAAATCGGCGCCGATCATGACCTCCAAGTCATGATCGGCGGGATCTTGGGGGGCTGGGGGGGGTGGGGGCCTTGGCGGGGAATCTTGCGTGTGATTCGCTCAACCTCCACTTTGACCGTGCCGCATCGCGTGGCACCATTGAGCCTGGTCCGCTCAACTTGGGTCGGGCCGGGACACACAGACGTTGGAGGAAGAGAACATGGCACGTGCGGTCGGCATCGACCTGGGCACGACAAACTCCGTGGTGAGCGTGCTAGAAGGTGGCGAGCCCACAGTCATCGCGAACGCGGAGGGTTCACGCACCACGCCGTCGATCGTCGCGTTCGCCAAGAACGGCGAAGTGCTCGTTGGCGAGGTGGCCAAGCGCCAGGCTGTCACGAACCCGG
>JAXIPB010000240.1:0-4595 GCA_045403155.1 Micromonosporaceae bacterium | reverse complement strand
GGCCGGGGGGGGCGGCGCGGCGCGCCCCCCCCCGCGCCCGGCCCCAACGCGCAAACTTTAATCAACCCGGGGCGGGGCCCCCGCCCCCCCCCCCCCCGCCGAGCTCGTCCGGGCACCTATTCGTCGCCTCGCAGGTAACTGAGCAGGCGCAAGATCTCGAGGTAGAGCCAGATAAGACCGACCAGGATGCCGAAGGCGCAGGACCAGGCATACTGCTTCGGCATGCCGACGCGAATGCCTTCCTCGATCTGCGCGAAGTCGAGGATGAAGGTCAACGACGCCACCACGATGCAGACCAGGCTGAACGCGATGCCGAGCCAGCCGGCGCTGCGAAGCCCGGTATCCACGTTGAAGAGCGAGAGCACCAGGTTCACCACCATAACTGCGACGAGGCCGATCACAGCCCCCGTCACCAAGCGAACGAACCTTGGCGTCGCCCGGATGACCCGAGACTTATAGAGCATCGCCATGATGAAGAAGACGCCGAACGTACCGACGACGGCCTGCAGGACGATGCCGGAGAACGCTCCCTCGAAGAGCTTGCTGACGATGCCGACGAAGACGCCCTCGATCACCGCGTAGGCGCCGATGGCGAGCGGGTTCGTGACCCGCTTGAACGAGATCACGAGGCCGATGACGAGCCCGATCATCGCCGCGCCGATCATGACCGGGGAGACCAGCGCGTCCGGCACGATGATCCAGGCCAGGGCACCGCTGATGCCGAGGATCGCAAGCAGGCCGACGGTCCGGACCACCACGTCGTCGACGGTCATCCGGTCGGTTGCGGCTGGCGCGATCACGGATGGCGAGTAGCCCGCCCGCTCCGGAACGTAGGAAGCGGGTGCTCCGTACCCCATTTGGGTCTCCGGGGTGAGCCGGGTGAGCACCGGATTGTGACTACGCACTGCGCGCCTCCTACGTCGTCCTCGGTCATATGTACGGCACTGTCACATGTACACCACAAGAGTAGTGCCCAGCCGTGCCCGGGGCGGGACTCGAACCCGCATGCCCGAAGGCAGCCGCTTTTAAGGCAGCCGTGTCTGCCATTCCACCACCCGGGCGGGCAGCGACAAGATTAGTCGCTAGGCGCCACGTCTGTCCCTCAATGACCGGCCTGTGAACGACCGGCCCGAGGCACTGCGGCCCTTTGACCAGGCCATGACCAGCCTCGGAGGCCGGATTTCGCCGAATGCTCTGTTTGCCGAGGTGGTCCGGGGCGATACCGTAGCGGCCGTGAGCAGCTCAGCCCGCCAACCCGTCGCAGAGGAGGCCGGGACGGCCGATACCCTGTCCGCGGGGGAATCGGCGGACCCGGCGGCCGGCGCCGTCACCACGGACCACCGGCGGACACGGGTGAGACGAGCCGCGTCACGGCTTGTCAGCATTGGCCGCGCTGATCGCCTCCGGCGCGGTGGCCGCGCTGATCGCCTCCGGCGATGGTGGGAGACACCAGCGGCGTTCGACACGGCGGTGTGCCTCGTCTACCTCTGCTTCGCGTTCTGGCTCACCCACGGCCTGTGGCCCAACCCGGCCACGCGGGCCATCGCGGAGAACGTCAACGACCAGGCGCTGATCGAGTGGTTCCTGGCGCACGGTGTACTCGTGTGGACAGGGGACTTCTCCTTCGTCACCGACCGGCTCAACGCGCCGGACGGCGTCAACCTCATGAGCAACGCCTCACACATACTCCACGGAGCGCTGATGGCTCCGGTGACGGTGCTATTCGGGGTGCCGGCCTCGTTCGCGCTACTGATCGCGCTGAACCTGGCGGGGACCGCGGCCGGATGGTATCTCCTGCTCACACGCACGCTCGGACTGCGCCGCACCGCCGCCTTCATCGGCGGTGCGGTCGCCGGGTTCGCACCGGGAATGATTTCGCAGTCGAACAGCCACCTGCACGTGACCGCTCAGTGGCTCGTACCACCGATCGTATGGTGCGTCGTCCGCCTCACCCGGGTGACGACGGCCCGCGGAACCATCACGACCGGGGCCATTCTCGCGGCACTGATCGGCGCGCAGCTGCTCCTCGGCGAAGAGGTCCTGTTCCTCGCCGCCGTGTGCCTCGCGATCTTTTCTCTGACGTACGCGGTCTGCCGGCTCGCCTGGGTTCGTAGCGTGGCTCCGCGCTTCGTCGCTGGCATGGTGATCGCCTCCGCGATCTCGCTCGTCGTCGTCGCATATCCGCTCTGGGTCCAGTTCTCCGGACCGCAGCACACACCTAACGCCCCGTTCGGACCCGAGTATTTCTACGCCGACCTCGCGAGCTTCGCCGCCTTCTCGCCGCTGTCCATCGCGGGATCGGAGGAGGCGGGGCGGCTGGCGACGAGCGCCGCGGAGTTCAACACCTATTTCGGGTTACCGCTGCTGCTCGTCCTCCTCGGCTGCGTTGTGTGGCGATGGCGCTCTCCGGTCACCATCGCGATCGTTGTAACCGGCTTAGTGATGGCCTACCTGTCGCTCGGCCCCAACGTCACCCTCAACGGCGTACGCACCGAATGGCCGAGCCTGTACAACAACATCGCTGGGATTCCGGTCATCACCGGCGCGCTGCCGACCCGGTACGCGTTGGCGCTCATCCCGCTCATCGGCGTGCTCCTCGCGTACGCGGTCGACGCCGGCATCCGGGCGGGCGGGCGGACCCGCATCGTGGTCCCGGTCGCCGTGGTGGCGGCGCTCGTACCGATCCTGCCGCAAGCCCTGGCCGCGACGGATCGCCCAGCCGTTCCCGAGTTCATCTCAAGCGGAGCGTGGCGGCAGTGCGCGCCGGAGGGCGGCGTCATCGTGCCGGTCCCGCTGCCAATCCCGCAACAGCCCGACCTCATGCGGTGGCCCGCAGAGGCGAACGCCGCCTTCGCCATCCCCGAGGGCTTCTTCATCGGCCCGTACGGGCCGGGAGGCAAGTCTTCGATCGGCATCTACCCGCGCCCGACCTCACGGCTGCTGGCCGAGGTCGCGAGGACCGGCACCGTACCCGTCATCGACGACGCGACCCGCGAGCAGGCCAGGGCCGACCTCGCCTACTGGCGGGCGGACTGCGTCGCGCTCGCACACGTGCCCAACGAGCCCGCCCTGCGTACGACGCTTGAGCAGCTGATCGGGCCGGCGACCCTTATCGCGGGCACTCAAGCATGGAAGATCACCCGGTAAGCCGCCCGCTCAATTAACGGTCCGTATGCGGTGTCACCTCGGTAAATGGCTCCCGCGGCGAGTGCAGCTCGCCCAGTGAGACGACTTCGCGCCGGAGGAACAGGGCGAGCGTCCAGTCGATCACGACGCGGATCTTGCGGTTGAGGCTGGGTATGCGGCTCAGGTGGTACGTGCGATGCATGAACCAGGCCGCGAACCCGCGGACCTTGACTCCGTATACCTGGGCGACGCCCCGGTGCAACCCGAGGCTCGCCACGGAACCAACGTGCTTGTGCACGTAGTTCCTGATTGGCCGACCGCGCAGCTGGGCTCGGATGTTGCCGGCCAGCCGCCGTCCTTGCCGCACCGCGTGCTGTGCACTCGGCGCGCAGAGCGCACCTGGCACCGACGAGCTCAGGTCCGGCACCGCCGCGCAGTCCCCCGCCCCCCACGCACCGGGCACGACCGACCCGTCCGCGTTCACAACCTGCAGGGTCGGCAGGCAGGTCAGCCGGCCACGATCGTCACGCGGCAGATCGGTCTCGATGAGCATCGGGGACGGCTTGACCCCGGCCGTCCACACGATGGTGTCGGCCTCGAACTTGTCGCCATCCGAGAGTACGACGACACCGTCCACACAGGACTCCAATCGGGTCTCGAGCCGGATGTCAAGGCCGCGCTTGCGAAGCTGCCGCACCGTATAGGCGCCCATGTCCGGGTCGACCTCAGGCAGGATCCGACGGGTCGCCTCCACCAGCACCCAGCGCATGTCGGCCGGATCGAGCTCGCTGTAGTAACGCAGCGCGTAGCGCGCCATGTCCTCCATCTCGGCGAGCGCCTCGATGCCGGCGTATCCGCCGCCGACGAAGACGAAAGTCAACGCGCGTCGGCAGGTGTCCTTGTCCACTGTGGTCGCCGCGATGTCGAGCCGGTCCAGCACGTGATTGCGGAGCCAGATTGCCTCTCCGATTGTCTTGAAACCAACCGCCTGCTCCCGCAGGCCCGGGATTGGCAGGGTCCGGGAGACCGATCCGGGGGCGACGATGATCTGGTCGTAGGCAACCTCGACCGGAGGACCGACGATCGGCTGCACGGTCGCGATCCGGTCGTGGTGGGAAATCCGGACGACCATTCCGGCGAGAATTCGGCAGCGGCGCAGCTCACGGCGGAGTGGAACCACACTGTGCCGGGGGGAGATGCTTCCGGCCGCCGCCTCGGGGAGGAACGGCTGGTAGGTCATGTGCGGCTGCGGATCCACCACTGTTATCTCGGCTTCGGTAGAGCGCAGCCGCCTCGACAGCCGAAGTGCTGCATAGAGACCGACGTGACCGGCACCCACGACGAGAATCCGCTGCGGCTTCACGGGTGTAACGCTACTCCTGCCGTGCTGCGCCGCTGACCTTCGCCGGAGGCGATCAACGCGGCCAATACGCCGGAGGCGATCAACACGGCCAATGCGCCGGAGGCGA
>JAXIPB010000006.1:0-4919 GCA_045403155.1 Micromonosporaceae bacterium | reverse complement strand
CGCCGTCCTTGCCCATGGACGGACACCGCTCACGCGGCTGATGCCCGACGGTGGGGAGTCGAATCGCGTCGCGCGGGTGACGTTTGGCCCGCCCGTCCACGTGTCCGAGACCGTGCGAGCGCTGGCCCAGGCGATACCGCGCCGGCACACGAACCGCCACCCGTTCTCAAGCGCCTCGATTCCGCCCGCGGTACTGGACGAACTCGTCGACTCCGCGGCCGCCGAGGGCGGTCGCCTGGTGGTCGCGGATCCCGGCACCCGCGATGCCGTGCTTGGCCTGGTACGCCATGCCGAGACGCGAAAGCGCGGCGAACCCGCCTACTGGATCGAGCTCAGCGAGTGGACCAAGCGGTGGCCGCATCGCCGCGACGGTGTACCGCCCGAGGCGTTTGGCCCGTGGAGCGCGATGGAGACGGTGCCGATCCGTGACTTCGGTCTGGTCGAGCCCGCCCAGCGGCGACGCGTGGCGACCTTTGAGGAGGAGCCCACGATCGCGCTGCTGTACTCGGTGGGCGACACTCCACGCCACTGGGTCGTCGCGGGTCAGGCGCTTGAGCGCTCGTTGCTGACGGCCACGGTCCGGGGGGTAGCGACCACGCTGATGACGCAGCCAATGGAGATCCCGCGGCTTCGGGAGTTGCTCGTTGACTCCGCCGCCGCACTCGTCCCGCAGGCGATTGTGAGGTTCGGGTACGGACCACCGAGTGCACCCACGCCGCGCCGCCCGCTCGAGGAGGTCGTGGACGGACTGCTTCCGCAGGTCCGGGACTGAGCCGACAGCGATCTCAGGCGATCGGCGTCGAGGAGAAGAACGTGATCACGGTGGCGGTGCCATCCGCATCGATGACCCGCGCGGCGCCGTCGGAGACGCTCACCTCAGTCGGTCTTGAGATCATATGCCGCAGCACGACGGGATATCTGGGCCGCGCACCGCCGACCGCCACCACGACCACGTCGTCGCGGGGATCGTACGAGGCGTAGGCGAACGGAAGCCGCTCCGCCTCGTGCAGGTCGCCGTAGGTCGGGTCGAGAACCTCGATCGAAATGAGTTCGCCAACGTGGTCCTTGGTCAGCCGGTCGAGAAGCGAGGCCCACTCGGAGCGTTTCGCTGACGAGATCTCAGTCACCGTGTCATCCCCCATCCGTGTTACGCGAGGAGAGCAGGTCATCGGCGATAGCTGAGGCCCATGCGCGGATGTCCTGCCACTCGCGAAAGTCGCCAAACGGTGCCCGGAGCGCGAGCACGATCGCCTTCTCGGTGAAGCCCAGCCGAGCCTTGTCCAGCTTGCCGGCGAAGACCTTGTGATCGCGGGCGGCCGTCACCTCGACCAGGGGTGCGGCGTCGACGGGATCCTCGTCCGGCTTCGGCGGGTCGCCGATGGGTCCACTTGAAAACAGCCACACCGGACGGGCGGTGAGCCGCATCGCGTGTCGCTTCACAAGTTCCCGCGCTGGCTCCAGCCAGTGCCCGGCGTACACGGCGCTTCCGATGACGACCGCGTCATAGTCATCGATCTCGCGCACATCGTCGATGGGCATGACTGCCACATCGACGCCGCGTTCGGCGAGCAGGTCGCCGATGGCCTGGGCGATCTCCGCCGTGGAGCCGTGCTTAGATGCCGCGGTCACGAGTACTCTCATCCCACCTCCCGAGCAGACAGTGCACGACAGACATCTCGAAGTGTTCAAAGACCACCAAGTTCCCGTCAGGGCCGAACGTCCCGACCGCACGGGACATGCGGTCGGCTCACAGCAACACGGCCACCGTCGCGAAGTAGATGAGGATGGACAGCAGATCCTGGATGACGGTGGCCAGCAGCCCGGAGCCAAATGGATCGCCCCGGCTAGGACCCTCGGCCCGCGGCATTGGGGACCGTTGACTCTGCCGATTTTCTCCGGATGTGCGCGACGGTGTGTAGCGCAGGAGTCTCCCGGCGAAATCTCGTCTTCGCCTCGCGGCCGATGCCGCATGACCTCAGGGAGGTGCGAAGCGCGGCGTGACACCAACCACTCGGACGACGACGACGATGCCTGACGCGGTCACCGCGTCCATTCGATCCGTCGCCACCGAGGTGTACGAGGAACTCGGCTCCTCACCCCGCGGTTTGACCGCGGCGGAGGTAGAGCGGCGTCAGCTGCTCGGCGGCCCCAACGATCTTCCGCGAGCCCGTCCGCGCCGCCTGTGGCGCAGGTTCCTCGCTCAGTTCACCGATTTGTTCGCCGTGGTCCTGCTGGTCGCGTCCGGCATCACGTTCCTGGCCTACCTGCTCGGGTCGCCTCAAGATGTCGGCAACCTGCAACTGGCGATCGCCATTCTCGCAGTGGTGATAATCAACGCCTGCATCGGCTTCGCCCAGGAGTACTCCGCCGAGCGTACGGCGGAGGCGCTGCAGGCCATGGTGCCGCACCGGTGCCGCGTGATTCGTGACGGTGACCGGCAGGAGATCCAGGTCCGCGACCTGGTGTCGGGCGATCTGATGGTGTTGGAGGCGGGCGACGCGGTCCCAGCCGACGGTCGGGTGGTCGACGCACACGACCTCACGGTCAACAACGCGGCGCTCACCGGCGAGAGCGAACCCGCGCCGCGCCATGCGGGCGCGACGCCCGGCGCGACGCTCGGCGCGACGCCCGGCGAGAAGCCCGGCGGGACGGATAGGCTGCATTCGCTCAATTGCGTCCTCATGGGCACGACCATCGCTGGCGGGTCGGGTCGCGCGGTCGCGTTCGCGATCGGTGCGGCGACCGAGTTCGGCCGGATCTGCCAGCTCGCGCACGATGCGCCCGTCGCCCGCAGCCCCTTGCAGCTGCAGATCGCCTCCATGGCCCGGCGGGTCTCCGCGGTCGCGCTGACCATCGGCGCGGCGATGTTCCTCGTCCGGGCGCCAACGGACGCGCCGCTGATCGCGTCGTTCGTCTTCGCGCTCGGCGTCATGGTCGCCCTCGTCCCGGAGGGTCTGCCGGCGACCCTATCGGTGTCCCTGGCCATCGGCGTGCGCCGCATGGCCCGCCAGCATGCCCTGATCAGGCGTCTGCTCGCGGTTGAGGCGCTCGGCTCAACGACGGTGATCTGCACCGACAAGACAGGTACCTTGACGAAGGCGGAGATGACGGTGACCCGGGTATGGGCCGACGGGGTCACCCATTCCGTCTCCGGTGTGGGGTACGAGCCAACCGGCGAGGTGACCGACGCCGCGGGGGTCAGCGACCTGCTCCGGGCCGCTTCGCTCTGCGGAAATGCGCGGCTGCTGCCGCCGGATGCGGATCAGGGTTGGCACGTTCTCGGTGACACGACCGAGGGCGCGATCATGGTCGCGGCGGCCAAGGCGGGCCTCGACCTCGCCGCGGAGTCCTCGGCCGCGCCGCGGGTCATGGAGTTTCCGTTCGATCCGGTACGCAAGCTGATGAGCACCATCCACCGCCGCGGCGACGGCCACGTGTCCTACGTCAAGGGAGCCCCGCAAGCGGTACTGGGTCGCTGCGTCGAGACGGTGTGGTCGGGTCGACTCACCGACGACACTCGCCGGGAGGTCGAGCGGGCGCAGGACTCGATGGCGGCCGAGGGTCTGCGCGTGCTCGCCGTCGCGTACCGCCGCGCACCCGGACCCCGGCCGAAGCAACAGATCGCAGAGTCGGGTCTGATCCTGCTCGGATTGATTGGCATGTCGGATCCGCCGCGCCCGGAGGTGGCGAACGCCGTGCGCCAGTGCCGGCGCGCGGGCATCCGGATCGTGATGGTGACGGGCGACCACCCATTGACGGCCGAGGCGGTCGCGCGCCGCGTCGGGATCGTGACCGGCGCACCGCTTGTCATCACCGGGCCGACGTTGGACGACATGGGCGAGGACGCGCTCGACGCCGTGCTGGCCGCGCCGAACGAGCTTCTCTTCTGTCGAGTAAGTCCAGAACACAAGATGCGGGTGGTCAACGCGTTGCAGCGCCGCGGCGAGATCGTGGCCGTGACCGGAGATGGCGCCAACGACGCCCCCGCGCTGAAACGGGCGGACATCGGCGTCGCGATGGGCGCCTCCGGAACGGACGTGGCGCGCGAATCCGCCGACATGGTCCTGCTGGACGACTCCTTCGCGTCGATTGCGAAAGCCGTCGAGCTCGGCCGCTCCGTCTATCAGAACATTCGCAAGTTCCTCGTGTACTTGTTCAGCCACAACATCGGCGAGCTCGTGCCGATCCTGGTGGCGACGTTTGTCGGCTTTCCGTTGGTGCCGCTGCTCGCGGTTCAGGTTCTCGCCATCGATCTCGGTTCGGACGTGTTGCCGGCGCTCGCGCTGGGCGCCGAACCCCCGGAGGGCGATGTCATGGACCGACCCCCGCGCAGCCGCTCCGAGCGGTTACTCTCGGCGTCGGTCGCGCGTCGGTTCCTGTTCCTGGGCACGATCCAGTCGATCGGGGTGTGTCTCGTCTTCTTCTGGCACATCCACACCGCGGGCATCCCATTCGCGGCGTTTACGCCGGACAACCCCGTCTATCGCGAGGCGATCACGATGACACAGGCCGGCATCGTCATGAGCCAGTTCTTTAACGCGCTCGCCGTTCGGACCGAGCGGCAGAGCGTCTTCCGGATAGGCCTGTTCTCCAACCCGCGGCTGCTCGCTGCCGGCGCGGCCGGCATCGCGATCATGGCCGCCATAAGCTATGCCCCGCCGCTGCAGGACATCTTCCACACGGCGGCCCTGCGGCCGATCGACTGGGTCGTTCTGGCCGGCTTTGGAGTCGTGCTGCTCGCGGCCGAGGAGGCTCGCAAGTGGTGGCACCGCAGGGCTGAGCGGTCGCGCTGGATACGGGACGGGAGGTAACGCGAAACGGAGGATATTGGTCATCGGCTGCGGCCGGGTCGGCTCGGCCCTGGCCACGCGGCTCGCCGCCGAACACCACGAGGTTGCTGTGATCGACCGCAATCAGAA
>JAXIPB010000076.1:0-9627 GCA_045403155.1 Micromonosporaceae bacterium | reverse complement strand
ACCGCCGAGGTGAGCGCGGCGAGCTGGTTGACCGCGGCCAGCAGCTGGGGCAGGGCGGCGCGGACCTGCTCGTCGGACAGGTCGAGCGCGTCCGCCTCGGCCAGACCGGTCAGGCCGGCCCGCAGCAGCTGCAACGGGTCCGCCTCGCCGGTCGTACACATGTGTCAAGCATATCCCATCGACGCAGAGACACAAGTAACTTGGATCAAGATTTCTTTACGGATCTACTTTAGACAGAGCATCCAGGCAGCGGGCGGATATCGATGTCCGAAAACCGCGAGTAGGGCACCGCGAGCGGGGGCATCGTCGTGAGCGTGCATACGAGAATCGATCTGAAGGTGATGTACTTCGGCACCCCGGTGGTGCTGATCGGTTCCCGCACCCGGTGGTTGGACGACACCTGCATGCTCGTGCGCCAATTCGCAGGCGGCCACGCTCACGCCGGCCAGCGCCCCGTGCAGCAGCAGCGCGCGCCGCGACGGCGCTGGGCGGGTCGCGCGTCCCGCACCAGCGTGCTGAAAATCGCATCATTGCGATCGGCGGTATGTGAGTTACGGTCGCGGGCGTGGTAGCCCTTGGCAGCGAGGCGCACCGCGTCCTCATCGAGCAGATCGTCGCCCACTATCAGGGGGACGTGCGCGTGCGGGCGGTCGCGGTGTTCGGCTCGGTGAGCACTGGCACGTGGCACGACCTGTCGGACGTAGATCTTGATGTGGTGATCGGCGATGACGTGGTCATGGCGCCTGCCACTGAGGCGGCTGCGCTATTTGGACCTAGGGCCGCACTCATCCTGTCACGGGCCGACTCGGTAGACGTGGTGCTTGACTCGCTGGAGGAGGTCTCCATCCGGTGGCACCCGCTGGCGACGACCAGCCCAAATATCTCAGCGAGTATCCGTGTCGTGGGCGGCGAGCTTTCTGCCGCCGAAATTATCGCTGCCGGAGACGCAAACCGGGCACAGCCCGACGAGCAGCAGCTTCTGGACGCCCTGGTGCGAGACGCCATCGGCGCCTGGAAATCGCTCAGCCGTGGACGCACTTGGGATGCCGTGGTAGCCGTGCAACGGATGCGTCAGTCCTTACTGGCCCTGCGCGGCCGGCGGGACGGCTTGCGACTCGACCCGGCCGACCCGGCTGGCGCGCTCGCCCGAGTGATTGCCGAGGCAACGACATGCTTTGATGTCGGGATCCGCCGAGGCGGGCTGCTTGAGCAGATCGTCGCGGCCACCGTCGAGGCCAACGAGTGAACCGCGGTTCGGCGGGGCGCGTGGCCTCGTCAGAGCGTGTTGCTGTAAACCTCGGCCGCCGGGCCGGCGCTGGTGTCAGCGTTGGCTCCGTCCCATACCCGGACCCGCCAGTGTCCCTCGATCAAGTCCTGGTTGGCAGCCGTCCAGCGGGCGACCTCGGCGGCACTGTCACCGGCCGTAGTCTCCGGCGGGGCAAGCGCCTGCCAATCGGCGCCGTCGGCATTGCCGGCTTCAACCAGCACCGTGTACTGGCCCAGGGTGTTCCCTTCGACTAGGCCCATAAGATCAATGATCCTCACCCACTGCGGTCTCGTCAGGCGAACTCGATTGCCGGGCGCGAACACCCTAAGGCCCGGCTGGGCGCCGCGACCGCGGAACCGACCCGCTCCTCCGGCTCAACCTAGACCGAGGAGCGAACGAAGTTCACGAGGTCCGCCCTCACGGTCGCCCAGGAGGCGCCTAGTGCGGCTCTGGCGGCGGTGTCGACGCCGGCGTCGTCGTGAACGACCCGACCGAAAAAGTCGAGCATCTTCTGCTGGCCGTACCGGTCGGCCAGTCGCCGTACGGCCAGGAACGCTACGCCGTACCGCGCGGCAGCCTCGTCCAACGACGAGCTCGACGTCGGCGGGTCGACTGCCGGATCGCCGTCCCACTTGCCCCGGATGAACGTCCGGGTCGGAGGAAGGGCATCGTAATTGCGCACCGGCTGGCCGAGCATCATCGCGTAGTCCGCGATCCCCTCGATCAGCCACCAGGCCGAGCGCCCGGCGCCGTCGCGCTTTCCGGCGAGCGTGGTCACGTGGGTCAGTTCGTGTGTCAACAACGACTCCAGCCCTCGCTGCTGCACGACCTGGGTGCGGACAACCACCTCGGTGACCGTGCCGCCGACCGGAACCGCCCACGCCGCGGCCCACTCCGGCTGCTCGTGTCCGTACCACGTCTTCCAGTCGCTCGGCCCCGCCAGGAAGATCAGGTATCGGCTCGGTGGTTTCTCCCATTTAGCGAACTTGTCCGCTACGGCGGCTGCTCGGTCCGCCGCCTTCACCGCGTCCGGAAGCCGCCAAGCGCCCACCTTGCTCGCGGCGACGACCACACGCTGCCCGGTCGCGACACTGAGTTCGTCCGTCTCCCACGGACGCGGTCCGTTCCAGTTCGACTCGGACGGCTCGAGATCGACCATGACGAGCCGGTCGTTCTTGAGCGACCACTCGCTGGTGACGACCAGCTCGACTGATTGGCAGGTGGCATCGCCGAAGCAGTAGGCGATCTTTATCTCGGCGCGCCACGTTCGAGCGCCGGTCGTCCTGATCCCGCCGGTGAGATCCTGCGTCCACACGCCGGGCCCCATGGCGCGAAGGACCTTGAACCGGCGCTTGTGCTCCGCGACGAGGCGCGCGTTGGTCGGGTCGACTACGGCAAGGAAGCCGGACTCGTCAGCGGTCAGAAGTGCGTTTGCCTGGTCATTCACAGCGGCGTCGACAGACCTGCGGGCCCAACTCGCCCACTCCGAGGCCGGCGCGTTCTGCGCCGGTGGGAGTTCTGCCGGAGCGACGCCGGGCCGCCACGAGGCCTGCGTGTCCAGGGCGCCGGTGTAGTCGGCGTAGCCGACCGCCGCACCGACCGCGCCGACCGAGCACACCAGCAACACCACGAATGCGCCGAGGAGCCAGCGCACCCATGCGTTCCCCGGGCGCGGCGGCGGCGGCATCGGGGGTACCGGCACCGCGGACCACGGGTGCACCTGCGTCGACGGACTGTACTGGGAAGGCGGACCGTACTGGGAAGCCGGACCGTACTGGGAAGGCGAGCCGTACAGAGTCGGGCCGTATGCGTACGCCGGCGGGGGCGGTCCGAACGTCGGTGTCTGGCCAATCGGCTCCGGTTCCGGGTTCCCCAACCACGGCGGTCGTGCGGCTGGCACCGGACTGTGGCCAGCGGGGTTGGCCCAGCTTCCGGGGGGATCGCCGCTGGTCACCCGCGGCACTCTACGCGACGCGATTGGGCGACGGGATCAGCCACACGACACCGTGCGAGTGCGGCACACATGCAGGTCAGGACTTCGAGCGCAGGGCGCGGGCAAAGAAGGCGACGTTGGCGGGGCGTTCGGCGATGCGTCGCATCAGGTAGCCGTACCACTCCGTTCCGTAGGGGACATAGACCCGTACGGTGTAGCCAGTCTCGGCGAGGCGAGCCTGCTCACCCGGACGGATGCCATAAAGCATCTGAAATTCGAACGTGTCGGGCGAACGATCGAACCACTTCGCCCGGTCCTCCCCGATCGCGACCAACCGGGGGTCGTGGGTCGCGAGCATCGGGTAACCCTCGCCGGACATGAGGATGTTCAGACAGCGCACGTACGATTTGTCCACGTCGAGCTTGGACTGGTAGGCCACGGTCTCCGGCTCCTTGTAGGCGCCCTTGCACAGCCGGACCCGCGATCCACTTCCGGCCAGCTCCCGGCAGTCGCCCTCGGTTCGGCGTAGGTACGCCTGCAGCACGGCGCCCGTCGTGGGGAAGTCCACCCGCAGGCGGCTCACGATCTCCAGCGTCGAGTCGGTGGTCGTATGGTCCTCCATATCGATGGTGACGGTCGTGCCAGCCTCGGTCGCCGCGCCGCAGATAGCGTGGGCATGGTCGTAGGCGAGCTTTTCGTCGAACTTCTGGCCC
This sequence comes from Micromonosporaceae bacterium, assembly GCA_045403155.1. Classification (GTDB taxonomy): domain Bacteria; phylum Actinomycetota; class Actinomycetes; order Mycobacteriales; family Micromonosporaceae; genus JAXIPB01. The sequence continues at coordinate 5,714 of JAXIPB010000076.1, read as the reverse complement.
AGCGCGGAGAGCTTTACGCTGACCTCCGCCGCCGGCGTCAGCTCGGCATCCGAGAGCGCCTTGAGCAGGCGCAGGTACTCGTCCTTGGTCGCGTGAGCATGTTCCGGCGTGAATGTGTCCTCGCCGAGATAGTCCAGGCTGACGCCCAGCCCTGCCGCGGCGAGCTCCGTCGTCGCGCGCAGCGCGTCATCTGTAGCCGTACCCGCCACGAACCGCTTGACCACGTCCCTGCTGATGGGAGCCGTCTCGACTAACCGCTCGACCCGGGGTGACCGGGCGGCGGCGAGGATGACCGATCGGAGCATACGAACGAGACTAGACCCGCGTTGCGATACAGAACGGGTTTGCCCGGCGGGTTCGGCCAGGCGGTGGCCCGACCCCGTCCGGGAGTCGACCATGATGCTCGACTCGCTCTGCTAACGAGCGCCGACTACCTTTGACCCCGTGAACTTCGACGCGTACGCCCGAACAGCCGTTGATCTTGTGAATGCGCAGGTAGAGAACCTGGACCAGCTGCGGGCGTTCTTCGGTGCCGATAGCTGGCAGGCCGCGGAGGCCACCGAGCGCGACGTGGCCGTGCTACGCCGCGGCTCCAAGCGGCTCCGGGAGATCTTCGAGCACGGCACAGCCGGTCGAGACGCCGACGCCGTGGAGGCGCTCAACGCCCTACTCGAGTCCCACCCGGTCCAGCCTCGGATCTCCGGCCACGAAGTCAACGACTGGCACATGCACGTGACCAGCCGCGGGGCATCCGTGGGCGCCGAGCATATGGCCGGCGCGGTGTGGGGGCTGGCGGTCTGGCTGTGCGAGTTCGGCAGCGCCCGCTTCGGTGTCTGCGCCGACGAGCGCTGCGGCAACGTCTACCTCGATACCTCGTCAAACTGCTGCCGACGATTCTGCTCCGAGCGGTGCGCTACCCGCTCGCACGTGGCGGCACACCGCGCCCGCAAGCGAGCCGGCGCCGTCTATGCCTCAGGCGAGCTGACACCCGTACCAGATCTGACGGTTGCCGACCTGACCGCGAGTGTGCACGCCTAGGCGGCCATTGGAGCTGGACCGTCCATTGGAGCTAGGCGTCTACTGTCGACGGTGCCGCGAGATGCTCGCGCGCGAAGGCCAGCGACGCGGCGAGGTCGGCCTGACGGACCGCGCGTGAGTTCGCGCGTCGCGTCGCCACCTCGACCGCGACCGAGCCGGCGAATCCGTGCGGGACAAGCGAGGCGAGAAGCTCGGCGCATGGCTGGTTACCCCGGCCGGGGACGAGGTGCTCGTCGCGCCCCTCGCCCGTACCGTCGCCGAGATGCACGTGGGCGAGTCTGGGTCCCATCTTCGCCGCCATCGCCATGGCGTCCGTACGCGACGCCGCACAGTGCGACAAATCAAGGGTGTACGCGTCGAAGTCGGATTTGGTGGGATCCCAGTCAGGCATGTACGGGACGAACTCGCGCCCCCGAACCCGCACCGGATACATGTTCTCGACCGTGAAGGATATGCCCGGAAAGGACTTCGCAAGTCGGCGCAGCCCCGCCGTGAAGCCGCGCGCATAGTCCCGCTGCCACGTGAACGGCGGATGGACGACCACGATCCCCGCGCCCAGCTCATCGGCGAGAACGGCGGACCGGCGCAGCCGCTCCCACGCGTCCGGGCTCCACACCCGTTGGGTCACCAGCAAGCACGGCGCATGGACGGAGCCAACACCGACTCCGTAGTGACCGGAGAGGACCTTGAGCGCGGCGACGTCCTGGCTCACCGGATCGGTCCACACCATCACCTCCAGCCCGTCGTACCCGAGGCTCGCCGCCATCTCGAAGGCGGCCGAGGTGGGCTCGGGAAAGACGGACGAGGTGGAGAGCAGCACCGGGATGGACGGGGATGTCACCACGTCAGGGTAGCGCGCCGCCGATTATGGTCAGCGTCCGTCGGTGTGCGCTACTCGGTCGACAGGGCGTCCAGACGCTGCAAGATGACGCCTTCCCGCAGAGCCCACGGACAGATATCGACCGAGGTTACGCCCAGCTTCCGCATGGTCGCCTCCGCGACAATCGCGCCGGCGAGAAGTTGATGAGCGCGGGCCGCGCTCACGCCGTCCATCTCGGCGAGCGACGCCGAGGACATGTGCCGGATGAATCCGAGTACCTGGTGCACGCCCGTACGGGAAAGCGAACGCGGTGCCCGGAAGCCGGCAGCGGACGGAGGGGCGCCGGCCAGGCGCGCCAGCGTCCGGAAGGTCTTCGATGTCGCCGTCGCTCGGTCCCAGCCTCGAATGTCGACGCTCTTGAGCTGTTGCCCGGCGTACTCAAGCACGTCCTCAATCTCGCCCGCCAGAGGTGGATCCGTTGAGAAGCGCTCGCGCGCTAGCCTGCCCGCGCCCAGCGGCAGCGACAGCGCGATCTCGGGCACTTCATCGATCCCGGCCGCAATCTCGAGCGAGCCGCCGCCAATGTCGAGAACGAGCAAGCGGCCGGCCGACCAGCCGAACCAGCGGCGGACTGCGAGGAACGTCATCCGCGCCTCGTCCTGACCCGCCAACACCTGCAGGTCGACGCCGGTCTCGTCGCGCACGCGAGCCAACACCTTCGCCGAGTTCGTCGCATCGCGCACGGCGGAGGTGGCAAAGGCCAGCATCTCCCCCGCGTCGTGCTCGGCGGCCGCCTTGCGCGCGGACGCGACCGTATCGACCAGTGCGTCGGCGCCCTCGTCGGACAGCTTTCCGTTCGACCCGATCTTCTCGGCCAGGCGCAGCACGGATTTCTCCGAGTACGCCGGCCAAGGATGCGCGCCCCGGTGCGCGTCCACCACAAGTAGGTGGACGGTGTTGGAACCGACGTCGAGAACACCCAGCCGCATTGCACCAGCCTATTCGCGGGGCCGGTCTGGCAAGCGGAGGTAGGGCTCAACACGTTCTCCGCGCGCCGGATCAGGTGATCGCCGCATGCCGACCACTCGGGCGTACGCTGTGCCGATGAGCAGCCGCCGCGCCCTTCGCCGCGACGAAATTCCCATCCGCGTCCAGGTGTCACTCGAGGGCGAAACGGCGGGCGGTCCACGCAGTCGCGAGGTCGGGCTCGACTTCCCGCGGGAATGGCTCGAGTTCGTCGACCCGGCCAATCCGGATCACATCGTCCGCGCCGACATGACCTGGTTGCTGTCCCGCTGGACCTGCATCTTCGGCCGCGGTTGCCACGGCATCATCGAGGGTGGGTCCGCGGACGGCTGCTGTTCGCACGGCGCGTTCTTCACCGATGAGGACGACGAGAAACGCGTACGAGCGGCGGCCCGCACCCTGACACCGGAGACCTGGCAGCACTATCGGCGCGGTTTCAAGAACTACACCGAGATGGACTCGGTGGACGGCAACACACCCGCCCGCCGCACCGCCACCCGTCCTGACGGTCCGTGCGTCTTCCTCAACGACCCGGACTTCCCGGGTGGCGGCGGGTGCGCCCTGCACGGCCAAGCGCTGCGCGATGGCAAGCACCCGCTGGAGTACAAGCCCGACGTGTGCTGGCAGCTGCCCGTGCGCCGCGACCAGGAGTGGACCAAACGCCCGGACGGCTCGAAGGTGCTGCTCACCGTGCTGGCCGAGTTCGACCGCCGCGGTTGGGGCGAAGGCGGCCACGATCTGCACTGGTGGTGCACCTCGTCCCCCGAGGCGCATGTGGGCGGCGAACCGATGTACCTGTCCTACCGTCCGGAACTCGTCGCCCTCATCGGCGACAAGGCCTACGACAAGTTGGCCGAACTCTGCGCCGCCCGCGAGAAGTCGGGCCTCATTGCCGTCCACCCCGCCACCGCCGCCGCCCAATCTGAGCGCCGATCATGATTCGGAGGTCATGATCGACGCGGTTTAGCGACCATGAGGTCATGATCGTGGCGATCTTGCGGCGGGTTGGGTGCAGCAGCGGCTCGGGCAAATGCTAGGGCTAGGGCTCGAATTTGTAGCCGAGGCCGCGCACCGTGACGATGTAGCGCGGGTTCGACGGCTCCGGTTCGATTTTCGACCGTAGCCGCTTGACGTGCACGTCGAGGGTCTTAGTGTCGCCGACGTAGTCCGCACCCCACACGCGGTCGATGAGCTGACCGCGGGTGAGCACCCGGCCGGCATTGCGAAGCAACAACTCAAGCAGCTCAAACTCCTTGAGCGGCAGGGCAACCGAGTCACCTGCCACCGTTACCACGTGGCGCTCGACGTCCATCCGTACTGGGCCCGCTGCGAGCGTGGCCACCATGGTCTCGACCGCTTCGCTGGCGTTGCGCCGCAGCACGGCACGGACCCGGGCGACCAACTCGCGTGGCGAGTATGGCTTGGTCACGTAGTCGTCGGCACCGATCTCCAGCCCCACCACCTTGTCGATCTCACTGTCGCGCGCCGTGACCATGATGATCGGAACGTGGGACTTCTGCCGCAACTGGCGACACACCTCCGTTCCCGACATCTCCGGCAGCATGAGATCGAGGAGCACGATGTCGGCGCCATTGCGGTCGAACTCGGTGAGCGCCCCGGTTCCGGTCGCGGAGACGGCGACCTCGAAGCCCTCCTTCCGCAGCATGTAGGAGAGAGCGTCTGAGAAGGACTCCTCATCCTCAACGACTAAAACTCGAGCCACACCAATCCCCTTCGCACGACGAGGTCACAGGACATCGGAACCCTCGGAGTCGATCTCAATGCCAGGCGGTAGCTGAAGGGCGTGCTCGGGAGGGCGGGCCGGCAGCCGGAGCGTGAATGTCGAACCTTCGCCCACAATCGACTCGACATCGACCCGGCCGCCATGATTCACGGCGATATGTTTCACGATGGCGAGACCCAAACCGGTGCCACCGGTGTCACGCGACCGGGCCTGATCGGCTCGGTAGAACCGCTCGAAGATCCGATCGAGGTCCTCCGCGGCGATCCCGATGCCCTGGTCGATGACGGCGACGTCGACCATGTCGCCGGCCAGGCGCGCATCGATGGTGACCTTGGTGTCCTCGGGGCTGTACGCGATCGCGTTCTCGACCAGGTTCGCCACCGCCGTCACGAGTTGACCCTCGCTGCCGTACACGATCAGGCCACGGGTCCCCGCGAAGTGGATGTCGATGCTCTTCGCCGCCGCCGCGGTGCGGGTGCGATCGACGACCTCGTGCACTATCCGGTCCACGCCGACCGGGACCGGAGCTGGAAGTGGATCCGCACCCTGGAGTCGCGAGAGCTCCAAGAGTTCCTTGACCAGACGCGCCAGGCGCTGGCTCTCACCGTGGATCCGCTCGGCGAACCGGCGCGACGCCTCGGGATCGTCCGCGGCCTCAAGCAGCGTCTCTGCCAGCAGTGCGAGCGCGCCAACCGGGGTTTTGAGCTCGTGGCTGACGTTGGCGACGAAATCGCGACGGACCCGCGCCACGCGATGGGCTTCGGTGACGTCGACCGCCTCGATGGCGACGTGCCCGGGTGGGTATTCGTCGCCGGTGAGCGGGCTCACCCGTACCCGTACGCCCTGCGGCTCACCGGCCAGGTGCACCTGACGGACGCCTCGGGGCAGGTCGAGCTCGACCTCGCGACGCACGCCGCTGCGGCGGACCTGGCCAGCAAGCGTACGAATCACCGCGTGCACCTGCTGCGGCGAGACGCCCTCGCGCACCAGGCCCAATTCGACGGCCGCCGGGTTCGCCAGCACAGGTACGTCGATCGCGTCCAGCACGAGTACACCGACCCGCAGGGCATTGAGCGCGTCTGCGGC
>JAXIPB010000027.1:0-16831 GCA_045403155.1 Micromonosporaceae bacterium | reverse complement strand
ACCTTCAATCTCAATTCTTCCGACCGCTTGACTCGGGGCCGGTGTTCGTCACCGAGGGGGAGAACGTCTCGCTCTTCGACGCCGCCGGCCACATCCGACCTGCCGCAGTCGCGGGAACATCGACGCCGCCCGGCCCGATTCAGGGCTGCGGCTACAAACTCACAAATGGTGAGACCGTCCGGATTCCGCTGGGGTCGCCGGCGTTTGAATGGAACTGGGCTGTTCGGATCGGCTATCTCAGCGGAGCTGACTCAGATGTCATCTTCCGGCTGGGAGCAGCCACGCACGTGTTCCAGGCGAGCCGCGGCCTGCACCAGATCTTCTTCCTCATCACGGGCGAGGGCGACTCGGTCGAGCTGCGAGTCACCGACCCGCGCGTGACCGTATGCGTGGATCAGGTTGCGGTGGGCAACCTGATTCCTGGGCAGTGACGTCGGCCGGTCCACGCCGTGCCGGCGCCTGTGGCAGGCTTCCGGCCATGGCTCTTACCGGTAGCGAGGTGGCCGACCCGCTAACGGACGAAAACAACTCCGATCACACCAAACCAGATCAACCTGGGCGGATCACTCGTTGGGTGCGAGCGGATCCCATCCGGGCGGCGGTGGCTGCGCTGATCGCGCTACAACTCGCGTGGCGTGCGGACATTGCGTCGCGTGGATACCTCACAGAGGACGACTTCACGCTCGCCGCGCGCGCCGTCGGGTCAGACTTGACGCCATCGTTCCTATTCGAACACGTCAGTAACCACCTGGCCCCCGGCGTCATGCTCGCCACCTGGTTAATAGTCAGGATCGCTGGCCTGGAATACGGGCCGTATTTAGTGCTGCTTCTCGTGGGCCAGGCCGCTGTAAGCACCGCGTTCTATAGACTCCTTCGCCGCCTCATGAAACCAGGATGGGCGCTACTGATCCCGCTGTGTGTGTTCCTATTCACGCCTATTACTCTTGACCTGACGGCGTTCTGGTTCACCGGCGCGCTTATTCTGCCCATGCAGTTGGCCATGGTCCTGGCGATGGGTGCGCAGGTGAAGTATGTCCGAACCGGACGGGCGCGACACCTGGTGACGCTCGCATTGTCCGTCGTGTTCGGCCTGCTGTTTTTCGAAAAGTCGCTTCTGATCGGTCCACTGCTGTTTCTGCTAACGGCATGCTTGTTGGTCGATGGCGGAGTCTTCGTCTCGATAGCCCGCACCATTCGTCTCTACTGGCCATCTTGGCTGGTGTTGTCGGCCGTGTCTGCGGTGTATGTCGTGCTATACCAGGCCGGGGCCGAGTCGTCGTTGCGTACTCCGACGTCACCAGGAGAGGTCGGCGTCTTCGTCCGCGACCTTGTCGGTGCGACTCTGATTCCCGGCCTACTGGGAGGCCCGTGGCAGTGGCTGGACGCCGGCGACGGTGCACCTGTCGCCGCTCCCGATGACTTCAGACGCTGGCTCGCCTGGGGTGTCTTCCTCGCCCTTGTCGCGTTCACAGTCGCGTTACGCAGATCAGCAGCGAGGGCGTGGGTCCTCCTTGCGACGTACACGGCGCTCGCCGGTGGCATCGTTGCGGCGGGGCGCCTGGGTGGCGGCGCGTTCAGCGCCGTAGCAGGGTGGGCTCCGCGGTATGTAAGCGACGTTGCATTGGTCGCCGCAATGTGCATCGGTGTCGCGCTGTTTGGCCTCACCGACAATGAGGACACGAATGAACGACGCCGAACCTGGCCGGCTACGCTGAGACACCCCGAAGCCATGGCGTTCGCGATGATTCTCGCCATCGTCGGTCTAGCAACGCTTGGCGTCGGCGCGGCTCTCAGCGGCGCAAGGTTCAGTGACAACTGGTCGGTGAAGCAGGGTCGCGACTATCTCCGCAACGCCCAGGCCGACTTAGCACGCGCATCCGCTGACACGGTCTTCTTCGATCAACCGGTTCCGGTCGAAGTGCTGAGCCCGATATTCGCTCCGTACAACCTGCAGTCCGAGTTCTTCAAGCCCTTGGTGCCAGGTCCGGTCTTCGTCACCGAGACGGAGAGTCCATCGATGTTCGACCAGTCCGGACATATCCATACCGCGAAGGTCGACGGCATTGGCACCTGGCCGGGCTCCGTTCCCGGCTGTGGTCACAAACTGAGCGACGGCGTCACCGCCCGGTTGCCACTGGTGAAACCCGCGTTTGCCTGGACCTGGTTCGTCAGGGTCGGCTATCTAAGCACTGGTAAATCAACCGCAGTTCTCCGGCTCGGCGAAGCGACGCGACAGTTCGACATCAACCGCGGCTTACACCAGATCTACTTCCCCATCACCGGTGCCGGTGATGCAGTCGAACTAACCGCTAACAACCCCGCGGTAACGGTGTGCGTGGATCAGGTCACCGTTGGCAACCTCGTACCGCGGACGTCGTAACTACCGGTTGCCGTAGATCTGCGGCTTCTGGTTCAAGGCCGGGGCATCCAACTCCGCGGCGACCTCGTCGGCCGTTGGCGTCAGTTGGTTACTGAGAGCGGCCAGCCCGACGACGCCGATGAAGATGCCCAGCACCATTGCGATCACAGCGGTGAGGAACACTGATCGCGAACTCGCCATGCCACTCCTCCTTGGATGTGTGCCGGCACGTTACCACGCGGTAGGCGATCGGCGTAGGTGCCAAATGGCTGTCATCAACAACGCGACAGCAAGCAGGTCAACTGCTCCAATCACCCATCTCCGCACCGATTGCCGGCTTTGGTCGGCGCCAACGGTCGGATTGGAGTACAGGTCCAGATACTCACCGTCGTGAACGAGTTGAAGGCCCTTGAGCGAAACCTCGGAAACGGACCCGCCGGCCCGGTGCTGCACCAGGACCCACGGGGTCCCCATTCGCGCCACCGGCGCATCCGCGGCCACCAGCTCCCGGACCTGGGCGGCCCGCGGATCCTCACCCTCGAGCACGAGGTCCCCGACGACCAACGTGTCATCGGCGAGGACACGGGCTGGCAAGTAGCGCGAAGCCGGGTCGAAAACGGTGCGTCCGCCGTTCCAGTCGTAGGTGCGGTACTCGCTGAACGGCAGGCTGAGCACCTCACCCGGTGCGGCCTCGATCAGCCCAGCGACCCGATCCCAGTCCGCCGGATACGAGACCGAGCGCAGCGCACCGGCAGCGCCGAAGGCAAGGTCGGGCATCAGGGCGACCGGCAGTAGGGCTGCCGCCACAAGGACGACCTTCGCCCTCGGCTCGGCCCACCGGGCCGCGAGCCGCTCCACGCCGAGGGCCATGCACGCCGTAATGAGCAGCGCGTACACCGACAGAAACTTGTGCCCGTCGCGGAGTAGCCCGGCCCCCGGCACCTCAGCGACCGCCCAGGAGACGGCGTCAGCCGTTGGCGGAATGATGCCGAGCAGTGCAATGGCGAACCCGCCGGCGGCCACCCATCCGAATCGGACAGCCGCTCCAGGAGGCCAGCGGCGCCGAAGTTCGCCGAACCCGAGCGCGGCCAGGGCCAGGACTACCAAGGTCACAAGCGGCACGAGGGCGGAGGCACGGCTGTCCGGTGTGGTATCCGCGTTCCAGATCCCGCCACTGCCGGCCAGAGCGCCGAACGGCCCACTCCAGTTCTCCCCCCTCGCGGCGAACGCGGCGACTCCGTCCGGATCGGAGGTTCCACCCGCCGCCGTCATTGCCGCGGCGATGACCCAGGGCAGATTGAGTACGGCCACGGCGCCGACCGCGGCCAGCGCGGTCCGGCGAATCGCGGGCCCTGCCACCAGCGCGACCGTCACAATGAACGCGACAAGTCCTCCGGTGGGTGTGATCGCTGAAATGGCCGCCGCCACGATGAGGCGCGGCAGTGCACCGCGGCGTTCGGTCCGTGCCCCGATCGCGGCCGCCACCAACCACGGAAGCGCGGCGTACGCCAGAAGCAGACCCCACTGGCCGAGCAGGAGGCGCTCGGCCAAAAACGGTGTCCACGAATATCCGACAGCGGCGACGACTCGCGTGAGTAGGCGCCTGGCCGGTAATAACCGGCCGGCACCGAGAGCGGCCGCATAGATCGTTCCCACGAGTGCGAGACGCTGCAAGAGCCAGCCGGGGGTGATCAGGCTCAAGACTGAGACGACGGCGTCCTGCGGGACGGCGCGCGGCAGGCCGCTGCTCGGCGCGACGAGTTCCCAAAGCAATGGCTGGTGCGGCACGAACACCATGTCGTAACTCAGCACGTATCCGGGCATGAAGAGTGGTGCCAAGACGACGACGGTTACCATCGCCGCGACGCCGTGCAGCACCAAGCCGTCGCGACGGGTCATCGCTTGCGCAGGACGAGCATCACGTTCCAGGTCAGGAACTCGCGGAGTACGGGCACGCGCACGACGTGCTTGGCCCATGCGGGCAGATACCGAGGCGCGATGTCGACCACGGCCGCCATCCGCTGCTCACGAGCCCACCTGACGACGGTCGCGACGGATACGCCGTACATGGTCTCCCCGTAGACATTCTTGGGTCGCCGGCCGTGGCGGCGCTCGTAGCGGCGGGCCGCGAAGTGGCCACCGAGGTAGTGCCACGGCGAGGTTTCGTGGCCGCCCCATGGCGAGAGCCAGTTGGTGTACGAGAGGAAGATCGTGCCGCCGGGCCGGGTGACCCGGACCATCTCCCCCGCCATCGCCAACGGATCCGGCACGTGCTCCAGAACGTTCGACGAGAAGCAAAGATCAACCGCGTCGGTACGGACCGGCAGCCGCAGCGCGCTGCCGAGGACCGCACCCTCCGGCGGCTCACCGGTGCGCCACGTCATCTCGCCCGCGTCCACGTCGACACAGGCGACCCAGGCGCCGGCCGAACGCAGGGCCTCCGAGAAGAAGCCGGCTCCGCCGCCCACGTCCAGAATCATGGCGCCGTCGAGGTCCGTGTACGAACGAAGTTGACTGACGGTGTCGCGGGCTAGGAGTCCGTAGAAGAACTCGGGGTCGGTCTGCTCGGTGCGGAAGGCCGAAAACAGCCGGGCAGAGCGGGCCAGATCCGCTCTGAATTCCGGGCGCATCTCGAGCCGCTGCCGCACGGTTGGACCCCCTTATTACGCTGTACCGCTACGGCGCGTGCCGACGGTGGCGACACTGTACCTTCGAGAAGGTCGGAGCGGGATGGCTGAGGTCGGCACGGCAGGGGCAGCGCGTACGGGCGGGCTAGGCCCGGCTGGTGTCGCAGTCGCCGCCGCTGGTGTGGCCGTCAACGCGCTGGCATTCGTGGCTCCGCTCCTCGGTGCGCGGATGCTCTCGGCGGGCGATCTCAGCGTACTGGCGACGATCTTGGCGCTTGGACCGATCGCGGTGGTGCCCGGACTGGGTCTGCAGGCCGCGCTCGCGGTGCGGTGGGCACGCGAAGGTCGCGTGCCTTCGGCCACCCGGGCGACGATCTTCACAGCCGCCTCCACCGGCTCCAGTCTGCTGTTGTTGGTCCCGCTCATATCGGCGACTCTGCACCTCCCGCCGGTGCTGTCGGTCCTCATGGCGGTCATGACGGTGGCGGTCGTTCTCGGCGGCCGCTGGCTCGGCGAATTGCAGGGGACGCAGCGCTTCGTTCCGCTCTCCTTCGGACTCGTGCTGCTCGGCGCCGGTCGCTATCTCGGCGTGATCATCGGTCTGTTGATGGGGCTCGGCGTCACCGGTTCGTTCGGCCTCGGCGTCGCCGTGGCCTGGCTGACCCTGCCCGTGCTGGCGCTCCTCGCCCGTCGCTCCGCAACGACGAGCGCAACGCGTGTGGCGGGCACCATCGATTCAATGGCAGCACCGGGGCCGTCCTATGTTGGCGCGTCGCTCGGTTGGGATATCGCCGCGGCGGGCGGCGCGTCACTGGCGATGCTCGCCGTCTCGTACGCCGACCTCATCCTCGCTCGCCACCTGCTCGCGCCCGACGCGGCCGGCGAGTACGCGGTCGGAGCGATCCTCACCAAGGGCGCGCTTTGGGCCCCGCAGGTCGTCACCATCCTGGCCCTGCCGCGCATGGCCCAGGGGAGCCGGCGGGCGCTTCTCCTCGCACTCGGCGTCGTGGCGGCATGCGGGACCGTGCTGGTGACCGCGTCGCTGCTGGCCGGCGGCCTCGCGACCAGTCTCGCCGGCGGGCCTGCCTACGCCGGGCTGGGCCGCTATGCAGTGGGCTTCGCCGCCGTCGGGGCGTTGTACGCGATCGTGTTCGTGTTCGTGAACGCCGAGATCGCGGCCCGGGTGCGATTCCCGGCGCTGCCACTGTGGGTCGCGCTTCTCGGCTTCGCCTCGGCGGCTCTGCTGCTCGACGCGCCGACCTTGGGCGGAATCCTTCGCCTCTCCGTGATCACCGCGCTCGTCACGGCCGTGGCCATGGCGGTCGTTACCCTGAGACCCGGCCGACCGCTCACCCCACGCTCTTCGCAGCGGGATCGCGGAACGGTGCACCGCCGCGGCTCAACGTAATCAGGCGGTGAGTCGCCCTCGTCAACGCGACATAGAGGATACGTATGCCGACCGCAGATTCGGCCTCGATCTCATCAGGCGCAACCACGACGACCCCGTCGTACTCCAGCCCCTTCGCCCGCATCCCGTCGACAACCTGAACCCGCGCTTCGTCCGCGGGCTCAAGCCAGGCCGCCACCTCGGCCCGCCTCGCTGTCGGCGTGATCACGCCGACTGTGCCACCGACTGCCTCGAGCAGATCGGTCACCGCGGCAGCGAGCGCGGACGCGAACCCGTCCGCCGCGGCGACCCGTTGCTCCGGCAACGAGCCGGTCCGTCGTACCGCGTTGGGCAGATCCGCGTCGGGCACGGATCGCCGCACCACACCGGCCGCGAACTCGAATATCTCGGCCGAGTTGCGGTAGTTCGTGCTGAGGTGGAATCTGCGGATCTGCTTGCCGCGCAACGCCTCGCCCCGGGCACGACCGGCCTCCTCCGGATCGGGCCACGCACTCTGCGCCGCATCACCGACAATGGTCCAGCTCGCCTGGCGGCCCCGCCGTCCGAGCATCCGCCACTGCATGGGGGAGATGTCCTGCGCCTCGTCCACGAGAACATGGGCGTAGCCGTCATAGTTGTCGGGTCGCGGCGGCCGTTCCCGCCGGGTGAAGTACCGGTCGGTCACTGTGGACAGTTCTCGCATGTCGTCGCCAGAGAAGTCGATGCCGGGGTAACGGCTCCGGTTGCGGTTGCGCCCTCGACTCGGCCGGGGCGGGTCGCTGAGAAGAACCCGCAACTCGTCCACGAGCGCGATGTCGGCGACTGAGAGGTCTGCCGGCGCGTCGACCCACGACTCGGCGAGCGCGGCGCAGTTGTGCCCCGCGAGCCAGTCCCGGCCGGCATCGCGTACGCGCTCCACGTCGCGAAGCCAGCCCAGCACGTCCGCCGGAGCGAGCACGGGCCACCAGGCCCGCGCGAAGCGCTCGAACTCATCGCGATCAAGGATCTCGTCCGTGAATGCCCGCGCGATCCAGGCCGCCCCGTCGGGACGCACCGACCAGAGTGCCTGCACCAGGGCGCGGCGCACCTCCACGCCGGCGGCATTGGGGTGGTGAAGCCTCGCGTGCAGGTGTTCCCGGATTCTCGACAGGTCATCCGAACGCAGTCGCAGGACTTCGGCCGCGTAAACGATCCGAAGTTCCGTCGGTGCGTCCGGCGGAGGCTGGCGGATCGCGCGTTGCAGGAATCGGCGCATCCGCATCGAGCCCTTCACAGCCGCCAGTCCGGGCGGGTCCAAGCGGTCCGACCGGAATCCATCAACGATCGCGCCGATGGCCCGGAGTTCGGCGGCCTCTTCACCCAGCGACGGTAGAACGCGTTCCACATAGGACATGAACACCGGCGATGGGCCGACGAGGAGCACGCCGCCGCCCTCGAAACGTCGCCGATCGCGATAGAGCAGGTGCGCCGCGCGGTGCAATGCCACCGCCGTCTTCCCTGTACCTGGACCGCCCTCGATGAGGGTGACACCAGGAGCCGGGGCGCGGATCGCCTCATCCTGCTCGCGTTGGATGGTCGCCACGATGTCACGCATCCGGCGGCCCTTCGCCCGGGCAAGGGTTGCCAAGAGGGCACCGTCGCCGACGACGGCGACCGCGGTGCCCGAATCGCCCACGCCCGCGTCGAGGAGATCATCTTCGACGTCGAGCACCTTCGCTCCGGCGCACCGGATGACCCGTCGCCGCACCACGTCCATCGGCTCCTCGGCCGTCGCCTGGTAGAACGCGGCCGCTCCGGGCGCTCGCCAGTCGATCACGAGCGGCTCATAGTCCACGTCTCGTAGGCCGAGCCGTCCAATGTGGCGGACCTCGCCGTCCTTGCGGTCGAGCCGGCCGAAGACCAGCCCCTCGTACTCCGCGTCAAGGGCCCGAAGCCGGCGGGCGGTGTGATAGACCATCGCATCGCGCTCCACGAGCGACCCCGGCGTTCGGGCGCGGGCCAACCGGTATCCCTCGCGCTGATTGGCCTCCGCTTCGGTGCGCAGTGTCTCGACCCGCGCATAGACGCGGTCCACGTGAGCCTGCTCCTTGGCGATCTCCGCCTGGCGTGTCGTCTCGATGGTCGCTTCGCTCCCGTGTCATCGACGCGGACCCGGCAACGGTACGCCCCAAACGGTTAGGCTCGGTGGTCGGGGATGATTCATTCAGTGTGAACCGGCTCGCACGCCTTCTGTGTACTTCTACCGTTACGCATATCCACACGGCACATACGGTCGAAACGGTCACCGCTCCCTGAGAAGGATTCAACATGACTACCATTGCGCCGCAGCCCACGAGTGAAGAATTCGCCGAGCGACTCCTGGGTGCCGCCCTGAGTCTGATCGACGTGCTCGCGGTCTACATGGGCGACCGTCTCGGCTGGTACCGAGCGCTCATGACGGGACCGGCGTCGCCGGCGGAGCTCGTCGCCCGCGCCGGCGGATCGGAGCGGTACGCCCGCGAGTGGCTGGAACAGCAGGCCGGTGCCGGAATCCTGACCGTCGACGACAGCGCTCGCTTCGCCATGCCGCCCGGTGCCCAGGAGGTGCTCACCGACCCGGAGAGCCTCTCCTATCTGGCCCCGCTGGCCCGGATGTTCGGCGCCGCCGCGGCGCAGTTGCCCGCCTTGGTCGACGCCTACCGGGATGGGGGCGGCGTTGGCTGGGCCGAGTTCGGCCTCGACATGCGCGAGGCGCAGGCGGACATGAACCGGCCGTGGTTCCTGCACCAGCTCGCCGGCGTTCTCGCCGGCGTCGCGGACCTCGACGAGATGCTGCGCCGGCCCGGCGCGCGGATCGCGGACGTCGGCTGCGGTGGCGGCTGGTCGAGCTTCGCGCTCGCCCGAGCGTACCCGGAGTCCTCCGTGGACGGTTGGGACATCGACGCGCCCTCGATCGAACTGGCCCGGGCGAACGCCAGCGAGGTGGGGCTGGCGGATCGCGTGACGTTCACGGCCGCGGACGCGTCGGGGATGGGCGAGTCCTCGTACGACGCCGTGTTTGCCTTCGAATGCATTCACGACCTGTCGCGACCCGTCGACGTCCTCGCGGCGATGCGTCGGGCCGTCCGCCCCGGCGGCGCGGTCGTCGTGATGGACGAGGCGGTTGCCGATCGCTTCACCCCACCCGGCGATGACCTGGAGCGACTCATGTACGGGTTCAGCCTCTTCGTCTGCCTGCCGGATGGCATGTCGTCGCAGCCGTCGGCGGGTACGGGCACCGTGATGCGGCCCGACACGCTTCGTGCCTACGCCCGCGAGGCTGGCTTCTCCGACGTTGAGATCATGCCGACCGGGGAGTTCGGCTTCTGGCGCTTCTACCGCCTCCGTTGATCGCCCCCCACACTCCCGCCGACCGTCAGCTCATGATCACGGAGATCTTGGTCGGAGATCTTGGTCGGCACGGATCCTGGGCGTCGCGGTGCGGCTACCAGTTGAACGTGCCGGGATAGGTCTGATCAGCCAAGGCCTCCTGGCCGGCGGCGTTGGGGTGGAAGAAGTCGAGCGCACTGAGCATCTCGAAGGTGAACGGAAAGCTCGCGATGTCGTCGTAGCGACACCGTGCACCGTACGCGGCGCAGGCCGCCGCGAGCTGACGGTTGTAGGCCGCGATGCGATCGCGAAACGCCTGACGCCTCGCGACGTCCGCCGATCCCGTCGATGTCGCGTCCCGGAGCAGGTTTGGGCAGATGCCCGACCTCCACACACCGACCGCGACCTTGTTGGTGTGCCCGAGCTGCCAGATGCGAAACATGTTTGGGATACTCACAACCAACACCCGCGCCTTCGGCAGTCCGACCTTGATCGCGTCCAGCGCGGAATCGAGATTGGCGCGGAACGCACCCACAGAGGTCATCTCGCCACGGCACGCGTCGTTTGCGCCGATGAGAACCGTCACGTAGTCGGCCCCCTCCGCCACTGCCGTTCCGGCCTGGCCCGGCAGATCGCCGACGCCCGCGCCCGGCCATGCGAGGTTTCGTGCGTGGTCGCGGATCGCCGGATTGGCCCTCAGGATGCGCCGGTAATGGGACTCGACCTGAGTCCCGTCACCGGTCGCCCATGAGTTGCGCGGGCAGGCTGTCGGAGCCAGGCATGACCCGTACGCTGCGGTAAGCGAATCACCGATGGCGACCATCGAGGATGGAAGGCCCTTCACGGGGGAGGGTTTCGGGTCGCCGGATGCGCCGGCCGGCCCGCCGCGAGGTACGCCGCAGCCGACCGCCAAAAGCGCGAGCAGGACGAGCGACCACCGTCGTAACACCCCCACCACCCCCGAGCGACTCGGCTTGGCCCTACGGCAGAATCGACGGCCCACCCATCCAGAATTGTCAGACCCGACTGCCACCATCGCCGGTATGGAGTCGAATCAGCCAACAGGTCACATCGTGCGCAGGTGGTCGGGCCGGACGTACACATTTCCCATCGATCGAGACCAGTTTCGATCGCTGATGAGCTACGTGGACGAGATGCTCGCGATGCATGGATGCGACAACACGCTGCACCACGCAGAGACGTGGGCGCGGGCGCACAACGTGGCCTGGTCCAAGTTGAACCGCAGCCTACGAGCGATCGGAGGATTCTGCGACTGCGAGATCGGCCTGAACAGCACCTCCGACGGCGATGGGTAGCCGCCACGCCGGTGGTGAACAATGCTCACGTGTTGAAGTGCTCATTCTGCCAGCCCGCGATCGAGCCGCAGATCGTGAGGTGACGCCGTGGCCGACCGCGAGAGTCGCCCTGGCCGGGTGGCAATACGCTGGTCCCTGGCGGACCAAAGAACGGCCGGAGGGAGTGCGGGCGTGAGCGGAGAACTGATCGTCACGTGTGCGTGCGGGTTCGAGGCGCGCGAGAAGCCCGAGAAGCTGATCCCGATCGTCCAACAGCACGGAAGGGACGTCCACAACATGGACTCCACGGCCGAGGAAGTGCTGGCGCTCGCTCGTCCGGTCGATCATGCGCCGTCCGGCCCTGGCACAGCGGCCTGACGATGGCGACGGCCAGACGCGCCGTCGAGGGATTCGACGTCGAGGGGCCCGTCCAGGCGGAGGTCTTCGTGCTGTGGCTCGATGGCAGCGATCCGGCGCTGACCGGCCCGTGCGGTGCCGACCCCTGGTATCTCGAGGTGGGCGACGACGAGGATCCGCTCGATGTGGTCAGCGGGGCCGTCGAGCGCGTGGTCGGTACGCCGCTGGTCGTGCACTCCACCTCGTGGCGACGAGCCCGAGCCGCGGTGATCCTGACGTTCATGGCTGTCGTGGAACCCGGGCGTGTGCAGGGCATGGCGTCGGTGCCGGTCGCACGGATCGAGCTGGCACGCAACACCGCCACCGCACCGCCCGCGCAGATCCTGACCGCGCAGGTCATCGAGCACGGCCTACGGCATCTTGCCTGGCTCGTCAGCGACGATCCCGCCGTCGCGGCCGCGCTCGCCGAGCCTTGGCCCTCCATACTTTCCGCGTATGTGCCCGAGCCGTTCCAACATCTCCGTTGACGCCGACGCCCCGAACGAACGGTCGGCGATCACTTATCGTGCCAACAGCTCGGCTGCGCTGAAGGACCGCACGTCAGGATGTGCCCGTACGGTGTCGGTCACTCCGCCTCGGCTCCAGAACCCGTACAACAGATCCGGCGAGGTGTGAGGCAGATGCGTGGCTCGCCTACGAAGCTCGGCAAGATCCCGTTCAGTAATGGGCTCCGTTTGCCACCGGGATTCGCCGACCAACACCGGGGTTGTTCCGACAACAGCGAGAACATCTATCTCGACGATCTGGTCGCGCCACCATCGGCCGACGACTGCTTCGAGCGGCAGGCGACCATCGACCACAAGCCGTTGGGCATGGGCTCGGGCACCCGCCTCAAAGACGCGTCCGACATGTGTCTGCCAGCGTTCGTGGGTTCGCCGAGCGACCGCAGCTCCCTGCCCCCCATCGATGAGGTCAGCATCGTCGCGCAGGACCGCGAACCAGAATGCCAGGTAATCGTCTGCGATCTCGTACAACGGGTCGGGTGAGGCGCCTTCCCCGATAGGCTTGGTGACTTTGACGATCCCGGCCCGTCGAAGTCGATCGAGAGTGTAGTCGATTCGCTGCTGCGCCCTACTCGCGATGCGTGATCGTCGGCGGGCGCCGCCAGCCATGGCCGTAAGTACGCGTTCGTACCCGCCACGCCAATCAAGGTCTTCACTCAAGATGTCGGGCGCATCTGAGAGGAGGACACCGCCGGGCGTGAACGCGAGTTCCATCAAGTTGTCAGCGACCGACCGCTCAGGCGACCACCGTCGAAGGTGTAAGGGATAGCCGCCGCAGGCCGCGTACGCCTGGATCATGTCCTCCGGCTCCAGGTCAGGCTGGAATGCGGCGGCCTCGACGAGCGCGAACGGATCCATTCGAAGCTCGAGCGTCGCGCGGCGGTGAAGGCCCCCGCGCGGGCCTACCATCTCCTCCATGACCGACACCGCGGACCCTGTGATTACCAACATAAGCCGGTGATCGCGAACG
This sequence comes from Micromonosporaceae bacterium, assembly GCA_045403155.1. GTDB lineage: Bacteria > Actinomycetota > Actinomycetes > Mycobacteriales > Micromonosporaceae > JAXIPB01. Next base: position 3,925 of record JAXIPB010000027.1, on the reverse strand, counting down.
CGATTCTCCCAAACCGCGGAGATCACATCCGCGAAGTCTGAGCGTGCGGAAGCAAGCCGTGGCGCCTCATCGAGCACGACGAGGAGCGGCTGTCGTTCCGCGAGGCGTACGACGAAACGCAGCGCTGTTTCCCAGTCGGGGAAACCTGTGGGGACGAGATCGGCAATCTCATCACCCAAGCCCTCGCGAAGTGAATCGGCGAAGCGCGCGAGCTGGCGCACCTCACTGTCCAGTCGGGTCGCCGTGAAATAGACCGTGCGCTTGCGCTGTGCGAAATGCGTGAGCAGGAAAGTCTTGCCGACCCGGCGCCTCCCCCAAACCACGACCAGTTGCGGATCGCCCGTCCGGGTGCTCGCCCACGCGGCCGCGAGTTCCCTCGACTCCCGCGCCCGCCCAATTACCTGCACAACCAGACTGTACTACAAACTGTTTGTACTACAAACTATTTGCACCTTCGTCTCGTCGCCCACTGTCGATCAGCTCGTCGGCCAGTAGATCCATCAGCAGCCCGTTGTGCCAGGTGCCGTCCGGTCCGCGCTCGTACCGGCGCATGATGCCGACCGGCCGGAAGCCAACCTTGCTGTAGCAGCGGATGGCGGCCTCATTGTCAGCGGCCGGATCGATCACCAACCGGTGGTGGCCGTGCTCGTCAATGAGGTGCCGAGCAAGCGTACGGACAGCATCGGTGCACAAACCGCGGCCGTGCACCGCCGGGTCAAGGTAGATGTCGATGGAGGCGTGCCGGTACTGCGGATCCACCTCCGCCGACCACTGAATGGCGCCGACCACGCGACCTCCGTGCTCGACCGCGAATGACTGGACATCCGGGTCGCTCAGATCGTCGGCGACCGCGGCGGCGAGATCATCGCCACCGCCCCACCGCTGGAACACGCTCGGCGAGACGCGGATGCCCGCGAGGGCCGGAATATCGGCGGCGGTGGCCGGGCGCAGCGTCACCAGCACGCCATGCAGCATCGTCTGCATGCCCCAGAACGCTACCGACCGCGACACCTCGCCCCCGGACGAGGCTTGGTCAATCAGGCACGAGCCAGTCTCCGGCGTCGGGCCCGTCGTTCACCTCCCACCGGCGATGACGGGCTTGATATCCACGATGGGCGTCCCGTCGATGGCTTCGAGATCCCGTACGAGCACCCGCAGTCCATCGATCGCCGCGATATTGAGCCGATGCAGACCGATCGGATTCGGCCTGTCCGGAGAGCGTGTGCTGAAGATCCCCGTCTCGGGGTTTCGCGGGTCGCCCCGCGGGCGTACGGAGAGCACGTCGCGCCGGGACCGATGAAGCCAGGTCAGCACGAAGATGTCCGCGCCGACGGCGAGGTCGCGGATGCCTTCCCCGACGTCTGGGTTGAACACAAGCCACGCGTCCGGGGCTCCCTCGTGTCCTTGCTTCGGTGCGCCATCGGGGTCCGTCAGGGGCGATTCAACGTATCCAATCGGCCTGACCTCGTAGATTGTCACGGCGGCGCGAGGCTCCTCACACTGATTGTGTTACGTCGGCGTGGTTTGGTTCGTCAGAGATATGACGGGCGTCGGAGGAGGAAGGTAACGGTGGACGATCACGAGTGGCTGGCGGAGCGGTTCGAGCACCACCGTACCCATCTGCGCGCGGTCGCCTACCGGATGCTCGGCTCGCCGAGTGAGGCCGATGATGCCGTTCAGGAGGCTTGGCTGCGACTCAGCCGGTCCGAGACCCGGAGCATAGAGAATCTCGGCGGATGGTTGACGACGGTGGTCGGCCGGGTGTGCCTCGACATGCTGCGGTCGCGAAGGTCACGGCGCGAGGAGCCGCTGGATGTGCACGCGCCCGGTTCCGTTTTTGACCGCGCGGACGGCGTCGACCCCGAGCACGAGGCGCTCATGGCGGACTCGGTCGGCCTGGCTCTGCTTGTGGTGCTCGAGACACTGACGCCAGCAGAGCGGCTCGCGTTCGTCCTGCACGACATGTTCGCCGTGCCCTTTGACGAGATCGCTCCGATTGTGGGCCGCTCGTCTTCGGCGGCCAAGATGCTCGCCAGCAGAGCGCGGCGCCGGGTGCAGGAGACCGCTACGGTCCCGGACACGGATCTCACCCGCCAGCGAGAGGTCGTGGACGCGTTCCTCGCTGCCTCGCGCAACGGCGATTTCGAGGCGCTGCTTGCCCTGCTCGACCCAGACGTCGTCCTGCGATCCGACTCAGCGGCCGCGATGACCGGGTCGCCGAGTGAGGTCCGCGGTGCCCGCGACGTTGCCAACACCTTCTCGGGACGAGCCAAGGAAGCGCGCCGGGCGCTCGTGAATGGAGTTGCCGGAGCCGTCTGGGCGCCCGGCGGACGACCGAGAGTCGTGTTCGGCTTCACGATCGCAGGTGGAAGGATCGTTGGGATTGACATACTTGCCGACCCCAGGCGCCTGGACCAGATCGACCTGGTGCTCCTCGACGACTGAATGGTGCTCGATGAATGGTGACTGCCTGACGACGCCGTGCTGACTCGATCGCCTCATGGGCCGAATGGTCTGCGTGAGTCGACCGTTTGACCGAGTCGGGCGACGCGGTCGCGGGGGGAATCTGACCGCATGGCCCCTTCGTGCGCAATCGATGCGATCCGCCCCACCCGTGCGAGCGAACCGTGCGGCGTGCAGGCCAGAGGCAGATGCGAGGACTGTGGCCGCGCCTTCTGTGGGTCTCATCGATCGCTGTTTCTCAACAACGTTTGCTCGGAGTGCCAGACACAACGGGACAAGGATCTGGAGGCTGGGCGATCCGCCAACCGGGAGTACCTCCTCTGGAAGGCCGTTGGCGAGCTCCGGGCCAGCGGAATCGAGCCCGTTGAGATCCACCTGGTCAAGACGGAAGTCGAATTCAAGGAGAAATTCGGCCGGCTTCGCGTCTTTGAGTTGCCGGGCCATCGGAAGCAGTGGCCGACGGTCGCCGACGGCCGCCACAATTTCATCGAGACCGTCACCTGGTCCGGAACCGGCTGGTTGATTGGCGAATTTAGCTGGCGCTATGAAATAAGCGCCCTCCAGGGACGAACCCACTCGGTGCGGCCGTGGCGGACCGTTCTGGCCGAGCAGCCGGGCCTTTTCGCCCGCACCGCAGGGCTCGTGCGCATATTCAGGGATACGAAGCGCTACGGCTTCTGGATTCACGGCTTCGACGGCGTAATCACGAGTGGCTACGCACCGGTGGTAACGGAGATTCGCAAACTCACCCAAACCACCAAGTCGTGATCAACTAAACAAGCCCGGCGATCTTCTTCGCGAGGTCATCAGCTCCAGGAACGGCGGAAACGCTTGGAGAGAGGCAAAAACCGTATCTTCGGATGGGACTTGCGGGCCGATCATTCCAACAATGACACCGCACCGTGCTGTTCGAGACGCGGCGAATGCGATGAGATACGGCAATCGTGTAACCACGCGGGATCGGGGAGGGCCATCTTGAGAAGAGCCGTAGTGACCGGTGTCGTGGCCGTCCTCGGGGCCGCTGCGCTGGTAGCCATTCCGGTCGCGGTGGCTTCGTCTGCGGCTGAAAGTGACCCGGGCCGGGGTACCCACGTCACCCCGGAGCAAGCGGTGGCCACCGCGAACGCGGCGCTCCGCGCGCACCGAGCGCAGTTCGCGGCGACGGCAAACGACAAGTTCAGCGTCTTCCGCACCATCGTGGATGCCAATGGCGCCTCGCATGTCCGCTACACCCGGACTTACAAGGGACTGCGCGTGTATGGCGGAGACATCGTCGTGCACCTGCGCAGCGACGGCAGCCTCGAGGGCACGTCGGTGGGCCTTGCCAAGCCGCTGAACCTGACCATCACGCCGCAGGTGACCGCCACCAAGGCCGCTGCGGCCGCCCGGCATGCGTTCACCGGTTCGATCAGGAGCGTCGGCAACCCGAAGCTGATCGTGGACGCGTCCAGTGGAACCGGCC
>JAXIPB010000205.1:0-31042 GCA_045403155.1 Micromonosporaceae bacterium | reverse complement strand
TCCAGCGGCTCCGAGAAATCCGGTGGCCCGTCGGGGATCCCCGCGTCGGCGACCGGACCAAGCGCTTCCCGTAGCCGCCGGGCCGCGCCAGCGCGATCACGCCACCAACCGTCAGGGACGGAACCCACCACGTTCGCCCCGTCCACGACGAGCAGCGGCCGGCCATCCACCCCGTCAGCATCCCACCACCGCACCCCCCATGGCCTCCGATCATGACCTCTGCGCCCCCCATAAGCGTCGATCATGATTTGGAGGTCATGATCGACGGGTATCGGCGGCGCTCACGTCATGATCGACGCGATCTTGGGGTGCGGCGATCGCAGGGAACGTGGCTTCCGTGCGGGTGCAGTGCTTGATCGCCGCAGGTGTTCATCACTCGCCCCGCGAGATCGCGTCCGACCGGGCAAGTGTCGGACACTCGCGGTGACCTTGGTGCTCGCGGTGAAGCAGGTCATCAGCGGTTTGGTGGGCAAGGCCAGGTGAGCAGCCGCCGCGACGGCCACGTGAGCAGCCGCCGCGACGGTCACGCGGCGGTCGGGAGACGAGACCGAGTCCCGCCCTTCGCGCCGATCATGATTTGGAGGTCATGATCGACGTGTTTTCACGACGCCAATCTCATGATCGACGCGATCTTGGGGTAGGGCGAACGCGGCTACGGCGAGGCGGCGGGGGTTGATCGCCGCAGGTGTTTAACACTCGCCCACCGGAGCCGCGCAACACCAGGCAAGTGTCGGAGACTCGCGATGACCTTGACGATCCGAGGAGAGGCGGGGGATCAGCGGCAGGGTGGGAACAGTCACCGCAGCGGCCGCAAAGGCGGCCACCCAGGGCGGCGGTGACATTCTGTGACGTCGCCGCAGTGCGCAGGTTATGCGCGGGCCGACCAAGTGGGACAAGTTACGCGGCGTTATCGAGGTTGTCGGATCGGGGCATTACACTGCCTGTCGTCCGTCGGCGTGCTGGACCCCTGGACGAGGTGTGATGCGTACCCGAAATCGCTTCCGATTTCGCTCGGAATCATCGCGGAGCTGGTCACTTCGGGCAAAGATCATTTCGCTGCTGCTCGTACCCTTGATCACCCTCGTGGTCATGTGGGCGCTCGCCACCGCGGTTACCCTCGGCCCGGGGTTGGACTTGCTCGACGCGGAGAGCAACGTCGAGAACATCGGCCGCCCGGCCCAGGCGGTCGTGGCCGACCTGCAGGCCGAGCGGAAACTCAGCCTGGTCTACCTCGCCAGCGGCCGGAAGGACTCGGCGGCACTCACCGCGCAACGGACTCAGACCGACGCCGCGGCCGCCACGGTGCGCCAACGGGCCGGCAGCGACGAGGTCGCGGATGCGGCAACGGACTTCACGAAGCGGCGCCTCCAGGACCACCTCGCGGCCCTGGATGGCCTGGCTGCGCTTCGGGGCCGCGTCGATCGCGGCGAGATCCAGCGGGGCGACGCCCTACGCGCGTACACGGACGTCATCGACTCCGGCTTCGGCGTCTCGACGTCACTGATTCGCGCGGCGGACGACGAGCTCGCGCGAGAGACGCGAGCACTGATCGACCTCGGCCGCGCCCGTGACGTCCTCGCCCAGGAAGACTCTGTGCTCAGCGCTGCATTCGCGGCCGGGACGTTTACCGCCGCCGATGCGGGCCTGACCGCACAGCTCATCGGCGCTCAACGCTTTCTCTTCGCCGTGACTCAGCCCGACCTCAACGAGACCGACCTGACGGAGTATCGAGCGCTGACCGCGACGGAACCGTTCATCCGGCTCGCAGCCGTCGAAGACCAGATAGTCAACGACTCCCGCGCGGGCGCTGCGGTCCCGGTCGACGCGGCGAGCTGGCGGGCGACGTACGGGACGGTGGCCACCCAGCTGCAGAGATTTGATTTGCGCGCGGCCGACCGCCTGGTCGAGCGCAGCGGCCCGGCGGCATTGGTGATCTTTGGCCAGATCGCGGTTGCCGGTCTGCTCGGTCTGGTGACGGTTGTCATCACGATGATCGCGTCCATCCGGATTGCGCGCAGCCTGATCAGACGACTCGCAGGCCTTCGGCAGGCTGCGTTGGAGTTGGCCGTGGACCGGCTGCCGCGGGTCGTGTCCCGGCTTCGCCGCGGCGAGGAGGTCGACGTCACGCACGAGGCACCGCCGCTGCCCTATGGGGACGACGAGATCGGCCAGGTCGGTCACGCGTTCAACGAATTACAGCGCACTGCGGTCAACTCCGCCGTCGAGGAGGCGAACGTCCGCCGTGGCCTCAATGAGGTCTTCCTGAACATCGCCCGCCGCAGCCAGACCCTGTTGCACCGACAACTGTCCATTCTGGACCGAATGGAACGACGCGCCGACGACCCGACCGAGCTCGAGGACCTGTTCCGCGTCGATCACCTCGCGACCAGAATGCGCCGCCACGCCGAGGATCTGGTCATCCTGGCCGGCGCGGCGCCCGGCCGAGGTTGGCGTAACCCGATCGTGCTCGTGGACGTGCTGCGAGGAGCCGTCTCCGAGGTCGAGGACTACGCCCGGGTCGGCATTCGGCCGATGCCGGAGTTCTACGTCGCTGGTCGCGCCGTCGGCGATGTGATCCACCTGCTCGCCGAGCTGATCGAGAACGCCACCTCATTCTCACCGCCGCACACTCGGGTGAACGTCGGCGGCGAGATCGTGGCACACGGGTTCGCTATAGAGATCGAGGATCGCGGGCTCGGCATGAGCCCAGAAGCGCTCGTCGAGTGCAATCTTCGCCTCACTGACCCACCCGAGTTCGACCCGGCGAACAGCGCTCAGCTCGGGCTCTTCGTGGTGGCGCGCCTCGCGGCGCGCCATGGCATCAAGGTCCAGCTCCGCAAATCCCCGTACGGCGGCATCACAGCCGTCGCCCTGCTGCCCGAGCAGCTGATCCTGGCAAGCCGAGAGCCGATTGCCGCGCTGCCGGCGGCACCGCACGGCTCGCCGAACGGCGCGGACACCCACGATGGCACGCAAGGCAGCGTCTACCGTGGGCTCGCTGCGACCGAGCGGCCCGCCATCGCCGCGCGCACGTTTGAATCCTCCGCGACCGAGACGGCCGAGGCGGTCCTGGGCGGAACCGACCCATCCGACGTCACAGCGGGCTTGGACGCATCTGATTGGTCCGAACCGCGGCACGCCCGGCAAGAGGTGATCGAGGCACCGGTGGCGGGTGCTGGCGATGGTCTGCCGCGACGGGTTCGACAGACCAACCTCGCTCCGCAGTTGCGTGACGACCCGCCGCCGGCGAGTGCCGACATCCCGACACAGGCACTCGCGAGTCGCTCTCCGGAGGAGTTGCGAGCGATGATGACGTCATTCCAATCGGGAATGGCGCGCGGACGGCGCGACGCTGATGACGGCAGCGGCGTTAGCACATCGGAGAGGGACGAGCAGTGACACAGTCGAGCGACGCAACCAGGAGCCTGGGCTGGCTGCTCGACGACCTCGTCGATCGAGTCCCGTCCGCCAGCCAGGCCGTTGTGCTCTCGGTCGACGGGCTGCTCATGGCCACCAGTCGCGGCCTCGACCGTGATGACTCCGAGCACATGGCCGCGATCGCCTCCGGCTTCCAGAGCCTCGCCCGCGGAGCGAGCCGGCACTTCCAGGCTGGCCCGGTACGCCAGACGATCGTCGAGATGGAGTCGGCGTTCCTGTTTGTCACCGCGGCGGGCCAGGGCGCCTGCCTGGCAGTGCTCGCCGACGCCGCATCGGATATCGGCCTCATCGCGTACGAGATGGCGATGCTGGTCAAGCGGGTAGGCCAAACTCTGTCTTCGCCGATGCGGCCGGCTGCCGCGCCGACCGATGTGGGATGACCCGCCGGCTGAGGCTGGCCCCGAGCACGACTGGCTCGATCACGAGGCGGGACCAGTGGTGCGGCCCTACACGATGACCGGTGGGCGCGCGCGACCGGTCACCGGAGGCCTCCATCTCCTTACTTTTGTCGAGGCCTTGTACGCGCCGGAGGCGGACCTCATCGCACTCCAGCCGGAGCACCGGGCAATCCTGTCGATGACCCATACTGCGCTGACCGTGGCGGAGATTGCCGCGCGACTCGACCTACCGGTCGGCGTGATCCGAGTTCTGGTCGGGGATCTGCTGCAGGCCAGCCTCGTCTCCACCTTCGAATCGGAGTCGGCCATCCACCCCCCCGACCAGAACACCCTGCAGGCGGTGATCGATGGACTTCGGGCACTCTAATGGCGGTACGCGCGGGCCGAACCCGCCGACGGCGCTCAAGATACTGGTGGCCGGCGGATTCGGCGTCGGCAAGACCACGCTCGTCGGTTCGGTCAGCGAACTCCCGCCGCTCCAGACCGAGGAAGTGCTCACCGACGCGAGCGTCGGCACCGACGACCTCGCCGGCGTGGAGGCCAAGACGACGACCACCGTCGTCATGGACTTCGGACGGATCACGATCACGGACGACGTTGTGCTCTATCTGTTCGGCACGCCGGGTCAGGACCGGTTCTGGTACCTGTGGGACGAGTTGGCACACGGCGCGCTGGGGGCCATCGTCATGGCCGACACGAGGCGATTGGCGGACTGCTTTCCGTCGGTGGACTACTTCGAGCGGCGCGGTACGCCGTTCCTGGTCGCGGTGAACTGCTTCAACGGCGAGCAGCGTCACACGCCGGAGAAGGTACGCGATGCCCTTGCTCTCGACGACCACGTGCCGGTCGTGCTGTGCGACGCCCGCGACCGTCAGTCAGGCAAGCAGGTCTTCGTCCGCCTCGTCGAACACGTTTCCCGCCGATCATGATTTGGAGGTCATGATCGGCGCGGTTTCACGACGCCGAGCTCATGATCGTGGAGATCTTGAAGGCCGGCCCCGCCTATCGAAGATGCCTCTCGGATTCACCGCCGACGATGCTGCCCGCACGCTGGGGAGCTCTCCCGACGAGTTGGGGCGCAAAACACTGGCCGACCGGACTGGCGACGCTCGCGGGTGCGCCCAGCGCGAAGCTGCGCGGGACGACGAGTCCCGCGCAGCTCACGTGCTATTCGGTTGTCATGCCCCAAGCGTTACGCCCTGGGCGGAACTACGTTCACCATGGCCCACTGGTTGCCGTCTCTAGCGTCCATCAGGGTGAAACGGACGCCGAAGGCGACATTGCCAAGATTGCCATTACCTGAGAACACTCCGCCACCAAAGTCGATGCCGAAGAGTTGCTGGATGAGTTTGCCGTTCTGATCCACGATCCGCACGGTGTACGGCGTGTTGCCCTTCGAGGGCAGCACTACCGAGGCGTCGGCGTCGCGGAAGAACAGCGGGTTCTGGCTCAGGTCGGGCCGGTACTCGATGCCCGGGTACCAGCTCTGCGTGTCTGAGAAGCCCGAGACTCCCTTCTGGCTCGCGAAGTCGGTGCAGTAGGCGCTGAACGGCTCGCCCGGCGCCTCGAAGCACTCGGTGAACGGGTAGGTCTTTCCGAGCGTGAACGCCGCGTTGGATGACTGCGGTCGCGACGGCAGGTTGTTCAAGAGCGACGGGTCCTTGGCCGCCGCCGTTCCCTGACGCCGATACGGATCGAAGTGCGAGTCCACGATGAGCAGACCGCCCTTTGTCCCGATGCTCGGCGGGTCGAACAGGTTGTTGAGGGTCAGGTTGAAGTTGCCGTAGCTCGTGTCGCGGTACCACACAAGCATGCCGGGGGCGTTGTACGGCACCCGCTGGACCTTCCACGCGTTGTCACGCAGGTAGTTGGTGACGTACGCGTATTTGAGGCCCTCGTCGAACCCGTCGTGGTTGCGCCACTCGGCGAGGTAATAGTGCGTGAACTGGAACTCGCCGGGCGAGATGTTCCACCCATCGCCAGCTGTGTTGGTGAAGGTGCCGGTCGTCGGCGTCCAGCCGTTGTTGGCCTCGACGTCGTCGATGAAGACCGACGTGCCGTTAGCGGTGATCTCGAAGTCGTCCGCGAACCACCCCGCCAGCTCCAGACCGGCGTCAGTGGCGTACCGGAGCCGCAGCTGAACGTTTTGGCCCGCGAACCCCGTGAGGTCAACATAATTGCGCTCGTACGCGCCCGTGGCGCCCGTTAGGCCGTACTTCTTGTCGTCTCCGCCCTCGGCGGCACCGTAGTCGTGCATGCGGCCGTTCGGGTCCGCGTAGCCGTCCGGGGTCGAGACCTCTTCGTCAGCCTCGTTGTAGATCTTCTGCTCTTCCCAAGTGGTGCCGCCGTCGGTCGAGACCTCAACGAAGCCGAAGTCCCAGTCCTCCTCGATGTTGTAGTTGTTCCACATCCAGAGCCGGACATCGGGCCCCGCGGGCACTGGGGAGAGGGAGCGGGTGAGGCGGACGTCGGCCCAGGACTGGTCGTTGTTGCTCCACCACTGGCCCGAGCCGCTGTGCGCATGAGACAGGGTGACCACCTTCGGAGTCAGATTCACCCGGATGCCGTCTTCCGTTCCGACCGGCGTACGCGACGTTTGACCCAGCTTGACGGTTTGCGCGCTTCCGCCGGGGGTAAGGATCAGCGGGTCCGCCCAGCCGAGTACGAACTTGTCCCACAGACCCATGTTTGTCGGGATGCCCTGGAACACGGGGCCGGTGTGCGAACCCGAGGCCATCAGGTCCCAGAAGTCGACGTCGGAGTCGCCGCCCGAGCCAATGTCGTACAGGTCGGGCAGGCCGAGGTCGTGGCCGTACTCGTGCGCGAAGACGCCGACGCCGGAGTCCTCGGGCTGCACGATGTAGTTGCTCACCATGGTCTGCGTGCCCGGGATGGTGTGCCCCGGAACGATCGCCGACGAGTGCGCCCAGATCGCCTGGGTGCCCTGCGCGCCGCCGCCGCCCGAGGCGTCCTCGCCCGCGTGGACAAGCACGAGGTGGTCGATGACGCCGTCCGGCTCCAACACGTCGCCGTCGTGGTCCGCGTCGCCGATGTCCTCTATGTCGTAGTCGGCCCACGGGAAGCTCGGGTCCTGCGCGGCGAGCACGTCGACCGCGTCGGCGCCGAGCGCCGCGGCGCCGGCCGGGTTGTCCGGGTGACCGTTGTCGTCCTGGCTCGCACCGGCCTGCCAGACGCCGTCGACGAGGATGCACGTGTCCTGGCCGTACCAAGCCTCGGAGTGCGGAACCTGCACCCATGGGGTGGCGGCGCCATCCACTGTGTACGCATTCTTGGACATCTCGAGGTACATGTTGTGCATCGTGTACCCGGCGAGGTTGATGCCCGGCTGCCCGTCGGGACCGGTCAGGTCCGTGCGAACACGCTGCTGGATGCCCGTGGTCGTGTAGAGCATGTCGTTGTAGAACTGCGACGAGAAGTCCGGCACCCACATCGAGTTGTTGTCCTCGTGCGAGGCGTTCGCCGGGTTCGGGATGTTGTTGTGCAGCGGGCCGCTGATGTGTCCGCCCGGCACGCAGTCGCGCTCGTTCACGTTCGGCGTGCCGACGTCATCGAATACGGCCTGCGGAACCATCGTCCCGGTGAAATCGTCGTTCGCGGTGGGGTTGAACTCGATGAGGATCGTCAGCAGCTTCGCGACCTGTGTCGGCCCATTGTCCTTGTACTTGATCTCGCTGGGGTTCTTGCCGGTCTTGATGGCCTCAGCTTCGAGCTTGGCCAGGGCGCGGCCGGCGACCGGGTTGCCCTCGGAGAACTTGCGGCCATACGCGGTGACCGGGTCGGGCTGCCCCTTCTTGACGCCGTGCTCTCCGGCGACTTCCCGGCCGTCGGTGTTGCGCTCGACCTTCGGCTCGACCCAGTTGATGTAAAAATCGCGATCAGTCGGTGTATACCGGGCCGGCGCGTTCGCCGTCGCCGAGGAGGTGTGACCCCACGTGAGGCCGGCGGCGATCATCGCCAGAACCGGCGTCGCTATCAGGGCGCCTCGCCTGAGCTTTGCCTTTCGCTGCACTATTTTTCCCCTCTCCGCGCACCGTTGTGCGGACCGCGTCCTTGGGCGGTGACACAGTCAATCGACCGATAGCGAGATATGTCAAGCCCTTCGTGGGTAGCGCTGCTCCGGTCGTCGTTGGCGGTCAGCCGAACGAAGAGGATCGTCGACCAGAAGCCGCCGCAGCGCCACCCTGCGTATCAGGCCAGCACCTTGTTGGGCAGGGGGGTGACGGATTTGTCGGTTTCTTCAGATTCTCGACAAAGGTCGAGCCTGTGGCCGGCTGCCAAGTCCTCGAGGGAGATAGCGTTTCTGTGGTCCTACGTACACAGCGAGTAGGAGAAATGGAAGCGGCGCTTGCCGGCGAGCGCGACAGCAAGGCAGTCGACGTTTATCCGATACAAACGGTGCGCAGATCATCGCAACTGTTCAACACCTGCCCGGTTGGAGTCGCCCCGACTGGGCGTGTGTTGAAGAAGCGCGACGATCGAGCCGACGGCAATGCCGCCACCACGCCGCGTAACCCACCGCACACGGAGGCACCCCCTGGTCGGCACTCCCCGAGCCAGTGGCTCCACTGGCGGACTCTCCGTTACATGCGATTAGTGAGTTATCTGAATCGTGTTTCGGACAATCGCCGATCCGGCCACGAGCGGTGTCGTCATCGAACCCGTCACCGTTCCGGTTCGCGAATACCGGGTTCGCGAATAACCGGGAAGCGTCAACCTCTCAGAGATCGACCGCCTGTTCGCCACGGCGAACACTCACCAGACTGCGAGTGTGTCCAGTTGGATAAGACGAGCGGCTTGCCCGATTGCGACGCAGCACAGGATGACCGTCACGACCATCACGATCGTGACCACAACAACGACGACGACCTTAGACCGCCGAGTCTGCGGTCCCGGCCCAGCGCCAGGCCCGGAACCCGGCTCGGGCTCGTCGTCCCACACGCCGCCGACGATACGTCCCACTGCCTAGGCGAGGCGGGTGATCTCGACGGTGACGCCGAGCCCGGTGCTCGGCGCGCCGTGGTAGACGCCCTTGAGCGGCGTCACATCGTCGTAGTCGCGACCGCGCGCGACAATGACGTGGCGGTGCCCGGCGGGTGTGCCGTTGGTCGGGTCGAACCCCATCCACTCGCCGCACCACCACTCCACCCAGGCATGCGATTGGCCCGCGATGGTGTCGCCGATGGCGCCGTCGGCGTTGGGATAGAGGTAGCCGGAGACGTACCGGGCGGGAATGCCGACCGCGCGTAGCAGGCCGAGCGTGAGGTGCGCGATGTCCTGGCAGACACCCTTCCGCAGCGACCACGCATCCTGCGCGCTCGTACGCACGCCCGTGGAGCCCGGCACGTACTCCACCTGCGAACGCACCCAATCCGCGATGGCGTGCGCCGCGAGCGCCGGCGGAGCGTCGCCCGCCAGCCCGTCGGCCCGACCAACAAGCTCCTCATCGACCTCCGTGAGCGCGGTCGGCGTGAGGACCTCGGCATTATCGTCCACAGTAGACCGCAGGTCACTCCATCCAAGAGACTCGCCGGGCGGCGTACGCTCACTCGTCTCCACCAGGCTGGTCGCGGTCACCCGCAGTTGCTCGTGTGGCCGGTGCACGTCGAAGACCGTGACCTGCGTTCCCCAGTAGTCCCGGTAGCGCCACGTAGTGGCGCCCGGATGGCACTCGACCTGGCTGAAGAGGGTGGATTGGCCGGTCACCGTCAGCGGGGTCATTCGGGCTTCGTTGTACGACGCGTGCGCCGTCCCCGCGTACGTAAAGCCCGTGACGTGCTTGATACGCAGACGCCAACCCACCGGCGATCACACTCCCTCGTGGGCCCACGCAACGGGCATCGTCTGGTCGAAGTATCGGGCGGTCACGGCGGCACTCGCCGCGGCGCAGGCCCGCTGCAGGGCGCGAAGATGGGTCGGTAGGTCGTCGAGCAGGGTGGCCGCGTCCGCGTACTCCAGCCTGGTCCGTGCCTGACCGATCGGGCGTCGCGCGGGATCGGCCATGCCGGCCCGCTCGGTCGACGGCGCCAGCGCCTCGAGGCACTCCTCGGCCTCGGTGAGCGCGTGTAGCGCCGATCGTGGGAAGAGCCGGTCGAGGAGCAGAAATTCGGCGACGCGCTGCGGTACGACATCTCCGCCATGCGTACGAAGGAACGACTCGTCCGCTCCGCAGGCCCGCAGTACGGTGTGCCACCGCTCGGCGCGTTCCTGGCCGTACTCCGGCGTCAGCGTCTGAAACGAGAGCAGCCGTGCGGTCATGTCGACCCGTTCGAGACTGCGCCCGAGGACGAGGAACCGCCACCCGTCGTCGCGGCTCATCGTCGACTCGGCCAGGCCGGCCAGCACGGCCGCGCGCTCGCGCACGAAGCCCAGGAACAATGTCGGCCCGAGGTGCTCGGCCGCCGCCTGGCGCGACGGCAACGAATGCCAGGTGACGTTGAGGCACTCCCACATCTCGCTGGAGATGGTCTCCCTGGCACCGCGCGCGTTCTCCCGTGCCGCCGACAGCGCGCCGACGATGGAACTCGGGTTGTCGAGGTCAAACCCCATGAGCTCGAGGACGTCGCCCGTCGCCAGCCGGGCGTCGTGCGGCGGAGCCGGGGGAGGCGGAGGCGGAGGCGGAGGCGGAGGCGAGCCGAGGATGGCGAGCAGCGACCGGCATGCGGCATCCTCGTCGACCCACGGATCGGCCAGTATCCGGGCCAGGAACGCGTCCAGGATGCGGGCCGTGTCGTCTGCGCGCTCGACGTAGCGACCGATCCAGAACAGAGATTCCGCGATGCGGCTGAGCATGCCGACGCTTCTCATTGCTGGCCCGCCATCTGGGCATCGGGGCTGGCGTCGCGCACGCTGACGTCGTGCGGAAACACCTCTGGCGTCGCAGGCGCCACAACGCGCGAGCGCGGCGCCGGCGCCGGCTCCCGCGCCAGCACCCAGGTGTCCTTGGAGCCCCCGCCCTGGCTGGAGTTGACGACCAGCGTGCCCTCGGGCAGGGCGACGCGGGTCAGCCCGCCCGGCAGGAGCCACACGTCGGTGCCGTCGTTGACGGCGTATGGGCGCAGATCGATGTGGCGCGGTGCGAGCACGTCGCCGATGAGTGTGGGTGAGGTGGACAACGCGACGGGACGCTGCGCGATCCAGCCTCGAGGATCCGCCCGCACCATCCGCCGCAGCTCGGCGAGGGTCGCGTCGTCGGCGTGGGGGCCGATCACGATTCCTTTCCCGCCCGCGCCGTCCACTGGTTTGAGGACCAGTTCGTCGAGATGGTCGAGCACATGAGCGAGCACGTCATCGTCGTCGAGTCGATGTGTCTCCACATTGGAGATCAGAGGCTCCTCGTTGTGGTAGTACCTGATCAAATCGGGTACGTAGGTGTAGATGAGCTTGTCGTCGGCGACTCCGTTGCCGATCGCGTTCGCGAGCGTGACGTGGCCGGCCCGGGCCGCATTGACGATCCCTGGGCAGCCGACGATGGAGTCGGGGCGGAAGTGAAGCGGATCCAGGAATTCGTCGTCGATGCGGCGGTAGACGACGTGGACCGGCCGCTCACCCTGCGTCGTTCGCATTCGCACCCGGTTGGCGCTGCAGACGAGGTCGCGGCCCTCGACGAGCTCGACACCCATGAGCCGGGCGAGCAGCGCGTGCTCAAAGTACGCGGCGTTGTAGACGCCGGGAGTAAGCACCACGACACAGGGATCGGCGACACCCTCCGGCGCCGCGGCCCTGAGCGCGCCGAGCAGTCGGGCCGGATAGTCATCGACTGGAAGCACCCGCGCCTCGGCGAAGAGGCTCGGCAGCGTCTGACTCAGCGCCCGCCGATTCTCGATCACGTAGCTCACGCCCGAAGGCACCCGCAGGTTGTCCTCTAGCACGCGGAACTCCCCCGCCTCGTCGCGGACCAGGTCAACGCCGCTGACGTGGACCCGAACCCCGTTGGCCGGCTCGATGCCAGTCGCCTCCCGGTGGAAGTGGGCACTGCTGAGGACGAGACGTCGCGGCACGATGCCGTCGGCGAGCACCTCACCGTGGCTGTACACGTCAGCCAGGAACTTCTCCAGCGCCAGCACGCGCTGGCGCACCGCGCGGGTGATGGTGTCCCACTCGGCGGCGTCGAGGATCCGCGGAATCAGGTCGAGCGGAAACGGCCGCTCCTCGCCGGCATAGGCGAAGGTCACCCCACGGTCGGTAAAGACGCGAGCGAGTTGGTCGGCGCGCGACCGCAGGTCGGCGACCGAAAGCGGTTGAAGGGTGGCGAAGAGCGAACGGTACGCCGCGCGGGGCTCCCCGGGCCGGGCGAACATCTCGTCCCAGGCAGCCGCCATCGCGTACTGATCAAAGACGTCCGCCATAAACGGATCTTAGGCGGAGGTCGTTTCCAACGCATGACATGAAGGCGACCTCCGCCCGAGATCGGCCGGTACGTCGGTTCGGATGCCACCGTTGCTCGGCGGCGTTCCAAACGTGCCCGCGCACGAGTCCGGCCATCAACGGATCACCAAACGCGCATATCTGCTCGACGACGTCGTTGAGGTTCTCTGGCAACTCTTCCTCCCAGACCTGGCGCCTCCGCCACGCGGCCCATCGGGTCTGACCCGCGTTAGGTAGATCTCCAAGCGCCCGGCGGAGCGGCACGACCACGACATTTCGATGATTGGCCACCATGTGCACCGCCTCGTGCAGGTGATCACCATCGACATCGTGCCGTCGACTGAGCATGTGGACGTCTGCGAAGTCACGCCATCGGGTATTGGCCGTGCCTCGGTCCAATGCGGTCACAAGCTTCTCGGCGTGAACCATATGT
The DNA here is from genome assembly GCA_045403155.1 of Micromonosporaceae bacterium. Lineage (GTDB taxonomy): Bacteria > Actinomycetota > Actinomycetes > Mycobacteriales > Micromonosporaceae > JAXIPB01. The sequence continues at coordinate 18,388 of JAXIPB010000205.1, read as the reverse complement.
AATGGATAGCCGCGCAGAACGATCCGCCCGTCCAGAAGACGCGGCAGACCAATCAGATCGGGTTCAGGCCATACAGGGTCGCCGACGTTGACGTCAACGTGAAAGCCAATTCGCGCGCGGGCCAATGACCCATTGATCGTGACCCTTACGCCGCTGTACCTCATCCTCCCGAATCTTATCGGCGGTGATGTTGTCGGTGTTGAGTGTGAGGCCGTCATCAATCTCGATCATCGCGATCTCACGCATGACCGTGACGACGTCTTCCATTTCGTTCGAAAGGTTGCCGCCGAGTAGGTCAATATCGCGAGTCGCTCGACGGCTGTCGAACGCGGCGAGAAGCACGCCACCCTTAAGCACGAAGTCATCCGCGTACCGCGACGTCGCGAGTCGCGCAAGAAAGCCTTCAAGCGCGTAAAGCTGATGAAGCTCATCGGTTGGGCGTCTTCGACGCCGAGCCAGGTTCTGCAGGTCCAGGTAGGTTCGTCCGGCTGTCGTTGCCCGGCTAGGCCGTGCGCTCACAAAAGCACCTCCAGCGCATGTCGCAACGCGGGCTCGGCTTGAGGAAACTTCCGAGCCATCTCCAGTAGCGATGCGGGCCGTGCCTCGGGCCGAGCCAGCCAGCGGCGAAGCGCCGCGTATGCCAAGTCGGACCCCTCGCGATGCCGCAGGCGAAACATGTCGATCAGACATCGCCGCGGCTCGTAGATCCCCATCGCATGAGTGGAGTCAACCGCAAGGGTCTGACGTCCAATGAAGAACGTCTCTGGAGCGAAGTGATGCCACAACGCGGGCGCATCGGTTCGTGGCCGCCGTCTTCCACGTGGAATCGCAACGTCGATCTTGGATGGAATCAGGTCGATGAGGCCGTGCTGGGAGAGTGCGGTGGCGAGGCATAGCGTCGCGTCGGGTGCCCTGATTGCGATCTCCGCGAGGTCGATGTCGCCGAGTTCTCGACCTTGACGCTGATAGATGCCGTGCCCGATCCGCGCAATCTCGCCTCTGTCGCGGAGTGCGTAGATCGCTCGACCGGAGAGCCCGGCCTCGCGCGCCTCGCCGAAGGTGAAGGTTTCGGGGAGACGGTTGATCCGTCCGCCTTTGATCTCGCTCCGATCCGTCGTCCTCACGGAGAGTAGTGTACAGAGGTCTGCATGGTCTGTATACACTTTTTCCCAGCTGCCATGGCGGCCGAGTGCCGGTATCGGTGACGTGCGAAGCGCCGCCGTCCACGACTCCGGCGTCGCTAGTCGCCGGTGACGCCGTCGGCGAGTTCGCGGAGGATATCGAGGTGTCCGTTGTGCCGGGCGGTCTCCTCAATCAGGTGCATGATGATGTACCGCAACGCGATCGGCTTGCCGGTGCCGCTCTTACGTACCGATTCCGCGTCCCAGTCGTGCGAGGCCACCACCTCGTCGGTGTGGGCCGCCTGTGTGGCGTAGTCGTCGAGTAGTTCCGCGAGCGGCCGTTCGAGTCCGGCGCGCATCTGCAGCTCGGAGTCGTCGTCCGTGCCAGGCCATTGATTGGGCTGGCCGAGGAAGATCACGTCGATCCAGAAGGCTTCCGTCCACCGCAGATGGCTGACCAGGCCGCTGACGCTCATGGCCGGCGAGCCCGGCAGCGGCGTCTTGACCGCGTCCGACTGGAACATGCCAACACACTTGGCGTGCACGGTCAGGCGCACGTACTGCAGGAATTGGCTGAGGGTGCTGCGCTCGTCGAACGCGGCCGGGAAATCAGTGCGGTTGCTCAAATCTATACGGGTCAAGGAAGCTCCTCCGGGTGCGAGACGCCACCGCGGCAGTCAAATCAGCCGCGCGACGTATTGGCTGTCGATCTTGCCGCTCCTTCCCTCGCCGGCCCCGCAGATCATACTGACGTGCGTGGCAAAGATCATGAATCACGGCATTGGCCTGGCTATAACCACCACCGCAAGTCCTTGATCGGGGCGCTGCGGATAGGCTCGCCGGTGTGCGGAGGGTGTGGACGCCCAGGTGGGTGCTGGTTCACGCAGCCGCGGTGGTCCTGGTGGTCGGCTTCCTCGGGCTGGGCTGGTGGCAGGTCCGCCGGGCCGCGGAGGGCAACACGCTCTCGTTCGGCTACGCGATCGAATGGCCCGTGTTCGCCGCCTTCGTGATCTACGTCTGGGTGAAGGAAATCCGCCGGACCCTCCGTGGACCTGCCGAGTCGGACGCTGGACGCTCGCCCGCGTCGCTGCCAGCACCCTCGCCGCGACCGATCGTCCCGCACCCGGACCGCCGACGGAACGAGGCCGCGTACGACGACAGCGGCGACGAGGCTCTCGCGGCGTACAACCGGTACCTCGCCTGGCTGAACGAGAACCCGCACGCGTCCCCGTCCGAGTACCCAGGTTTGAAACTATGAAGGAGAACAGATGACCGCCGCGTTGACCCGATTCCGGGTGGTCGCCTACATCGTCGGCGTTCTTCTGCTGTTGCTGGTGTTCGTCGCGATGCCGCTGAAGTACTTCGCCGACCGGCCGACGTTCGTCGCGATCATCGGGCCGATCCACGGTTTCATTTACATGATCTATCTGGTGGCCGCATTTGACCTTGCAGTCCGGGCGAAGTGGCCATTCGTCCGCACGGTGTTGGTCCTGCTTGCCGGCACGATTCCCGGGATGTCGTTCGTTGCCGAACGTAAGGCGACCGCGTGGGTGCGACAACTCCCCCAGCCCGCGGCGGCATCTGCTGCTGGAGGGGCTCGTGCTGGAGGGGCCCGGTTGGAGGGGCTCGATCGGAAAGGGCCGCGTGACCGCTCCGTCTAGGCCAACATAAGTGGCGAGAAGCGACACTTATGGAGGTGGCGGGCATGTGGGGCAAAGTCCAGCGTTACGGACATCGGGCCCCAACGTTGATCGCGCTCTCGACTCTGGCGATCGTCGCCCTGGCCGCCTGCACGGCCCCCGGGTCGGTCCGGCCCACGCCGGGCGAACATCCCGCCGGCAATGCACCCGCGCAGGCCGCCACGTTCACCTTGGCGGTAACACCCGCGACCGGCGCCAAGAGTTTGCCCGTCTCCACGGAGATCGGTCTGGCCGTCACCGGCGGCCGGATCACGTCCGTGGCGCTGTCGAAGGCAGGGAGCACGGCAAAGATCGCTGGTAACTTGCGCGACGATGGCACCTCCTGGGTGCCGGCCACGCCGCTCGCGTTCTCGACCAGCTATACCGCGACGGTCGTGGCGACCAGCCTGGACGGATCGCTGGCCGAGACCCGCACGACGACGTTCACGACCATGGGACGACCCGGCCGGGAGGCCGGCACCGGGCTCTACCTCTTCTCCGACCAGACGTACGGCGTCGGAATGCCGGTCGTCGTCGAGTTCCACCCGCCCGTGCCGCCCTCGGCACGAGCGAGCGTGCAGAAACGCCTCTTCGTCACCAGCAACCCTCCGCAACCTGGTGTCTGGCACTGGGCCAGCGGCAGCCAGGTCTGGTACCGGCCGCCGAGATACTGGCAGCCGGGGACCCAGGTGACGGTACGGTCGGCGCTGCGCGGCCACCCGATGGGCGGCGGCTACTACGGCGATACCGATCGGTCCGCGACCGCCCGGATCGGACCAAAGATCGTTATGGACGTCGACAACAAGACCAAGGAGATGCGCGTTTTCAAGAACGACAAGCTGGTCCGCACGATCAAGGTCAGCCTTGGAAAGCGCAGCACGCCCTCGTCGAGCGGGCACCTCGTCGTCATGAGCAAGGCCTACGTGTACCGGTTCGACACACGTGGAGAGCCCAACGGCGGCTACGTGGTTGACGTGAACTACGCCATGCGGCTCACCTGGGGCGGCGAATTCATCCACGCGGCACCGTGGTCTGTCGGCGATCAGGGTGTTCGCAACGTCTCGCATGGATGCGTGAACATGTCGACGCCCAACGCGGCATGGCTGTTCAACAACGCGCACATCGGCGACCCGGTGATCGTTCGCGGCACTGAGGTCAAGGCCGTCCACGGCAACGGCTGGACCGCCTGGAACATCCCCTGGGCCCAGTACATCCAGGGCTCAGCGCTGCCCGTACCATCCGATCTCGCGGCCGCCGGCCGCAGCGGCGCCCGCAGTGAGGCGCGCAGCGGCGACGCCAAGGCCGGAACCGTGATTTAGGGCCGTGAAACCGGGCAACCGGGTCGGGTAGGCGGCACAGAGTTGCCGCTGGCGCACCCCCCACGGACTATTGGGTCAGACGTGGAGGAGGCGCAATGCGAACGCATCGGACCGCGGCCGGACTGGTGTCGGCCATCGTCGCCGCGGCGACGTTCGGCCTAACCGGGTGTCAGCCCGGGGCTTCATGGAACGCGCCGGGCGAGACTGAGGACCCGCCAAAGGTGCAGGTGACCAGCCCGGCGGACGGCGCCAAGGACGTACCCACCGCCGCCGAGATCGTCTTCACGGTGACCGGCACGCGCGCCGCCGAGGTCAAGCTCCTCAACGGTAGCGGCGCGAACGTCGCCGGTGCGATCCGCTCCGACGGGTCTTCCTGGCTGCCCGACGCGCAACTGGATTACGCGACGACCTACACCGCGACGGTCACCGCGACGAAGTCCGACGGGTCCAAGGGCGAGGCGAAGACGACCTTCACGACGATGGCCAAGCCCGCCAATCTCGTCACCGTCACCAGCTTTGTCGGCGATGACCAGGTGGTGGGCGTCGGCATGCCGATGATCATCGAGTTCGGCCTGAATGTGCCCAAGGAGCGCCGGGCCGAGGTCGAGCGCCGCCTCTTCGTCCGCAGCGACCCGCCGCAGGAGGGCATCTGGAACTGGTATCGCAACGACATCGTGCACTACCGGTCGCGCGACTACTGGCAGCCCGGAACCAAGCTCGACGTCCGGATCGCCACCGGCGGGCTCTGGTGGGGGATCAAGGACTGGTACGGCCTGCACGACCTCACGATTCACGCCGAGGTCGGCTCCTCAACGATCATCAGTGTGGACAACAAGACCAAACAGATGACCGTCAAGCAGGACGGCAAGGTGGTCCGCACGATGCCGGTGAGCCTGGGCAAGCCGAGCACGCCTTCCTCGTACGGCACAATGCTCGTGATCAGCAAGGACGCGAAGTACCGGTTTGACACGCGTCGGGAGATCGAGGGCGGCTACGTGGTCGACGTCCAGTACGCGATGCGGCTCACTTGGGGCGGTGAGTTCATCCACGCCGCGCCGTGGTCGGTCAACGCTCAGGGTCGTCGCAATGTCTCGCACGGCTGCGTCAATCTGTCCCTGGCGAACGCGAAGTGGCTCTTCGACACCATCAAGATTGGCGATCCGGTAACCGTGATCGGCACCGAGGTGAAGCTGACGTGGGGGAACGGTTGGACCGACTGGGACGTCCCGTGGGCGGAGTACGTCAAGGGCAGCGCTCTCCCGTACCAACCCGGTCAGGTGGCCGCCACGCCGTCGCCATCCGGCTGATCTCCGGCAGCCGATCGTCTGGTGACGGGTGGCCGAACGCGCGACAGACTGTGGAGCGTGACCCTCCCCGCACAGTCGCCGCCCCATGCGCAGCCGGAGGAGCCACCGGCGCAGGAGGTCTCGTCCCCTGCCGCCTTCATCGCGGTCATTGCCGTGAGCGCGCTGGTGATCATTCTCTGCGTCCTCGGCGCGGCGATGTCCGGACTGTTCAGCTTCGTCACCAATAACGAGTCCAAGACCGGCGCTACGCCGGCCGCCGATATGGCGCGGCCCAGTGCTCTTGTCGCCGGCGTGAGCTTTCCGGACGGGCAGTGGCTCGTGGTCCGGGACATCCAGCCGGGCACCTATTCCGTCACCGTGCCGAACGGCTCGCCCGGCTGCACCTGGGAGCGCAACGCCTCGACGGACGGCACCGCCAGTTCGGTGCTCGAGGCCGGCGTCGGGGCGGAAGGGCAGGCCCTCGTAGTGAGCATCAGGGCCACCGACAAGGTCTTCCAGTCTCAGGGGTGCGGCGTCTGGCGGCGCACCGCCGACTGAGCCACGCCGACGGAATCACGCCGACCGTGCCACGCCGACCGAGCCACATGGGGACAACGTCTTTGGGTGACTGACGGGATTCGAACCCGCGACACCCGGGACCACAACCCGGTGCTCTACCAACTGAGCTACAGCCACCAATGCGACGAACGCGCTCGACCATGATAGCTACAGATCTGTCGAGCAGTGCGAGCGGGTTTGTGCGCGTCCGACAAACGAAACCCGTCACGCGATCGGGCGGTCCGTGGCCACGGTCCTGGCGATCGCTCGGGCGGCCTCCACGTCCGGCCCCGGCGGCGGGACGAACAGGGTCCGGCGGTAGTACTCAAGCTCGCGGATGCTCTCCCGGATGTCGGCGAGCGCTCGGTGGGCCAGGCCCTTCTCCGGCTGGCCGTAGTAGGTGCGGGGATACCACCGGCGGCAGAGTTCTTTGATCGACGAGACATCGATCATGCGGTAATGCAGGTACGAGTCGAGACGCGGCATGTCGCGGGCGAGAAACCCGCGGTCCGTCGCGATCGAGTTGCCGCACAACGGGGCGGTGCGAGGATCCTTGACGAAGCTGGTCACGTACGACATGACCATGTCCTCCGCGTCGGCAACGCTCACCGTCGACGCGCGCACCGCATCGGTCAGGCCCGATTTGTCGTGCATCTCGCGGACGATCTCGATCATTCCGCCGAGGGCGCTCTCGTCGGTGTGGATCACCACGTCGACGCCGTCGCCGAGGACATTGAGGTCTGGGTCGGTGACCAATGCGGCGACCTCGATGAGCGCGTCCTTGGCGAGGTCGAGGCCGGTCATCTCGCAGTCGACCCAGACGAGAAGATCGTTCACGGTCACAGCCTAGTGTGGCCGGTATGCCGCGCGCCGGCCGTGCGCGCCTTCTCGGCTAGGGTGGCCTTCATCCGGGTACGTCGTTGCTACGCGTCACGGGAAAGGACAGCCGGGTGAGCATTGACGTGCGGCGCGGACAACGCGCTCGTACCGGCTGGCAGATCGCCGTGCTCGCCCTGGTTATTGGCGCCTATGTCGCTGGCCACATCTGGTACGAGAATCGCAACCACTTCTTCGATCTGGGCATCTATCGCGACGCGATGCTGTGGTGGGCTGACGGCAACTTCCTCTACGACTTTTCGCGTCCGAATGCGACCCAGGGCCGGCTCGAGTTCACCTACCCGCCATTCGCCGCGCTGCTGCTTCGCCCGCTCGCCTGGCTGACGATGTCCCAGGCCGTCTGGGCCTACTCGGTCGTCGCGGTGGCCGCCTTCGCGGCGTCGACGTGGTGGCTGGTACGGCCGCTCGCCGCCCGGCACCAGCTGCCGATCTGGTTCGTATTCCCGCTCGCCTTCGTGCTCGCGACCGGCCTGGAGCCGATCCGGGAGGCGTATACGTTCGGCCAGATCAACCTTGTCCTCTGGGCATTGATCCTCTTCGACCTGCTCGTGCTGCTCCCCCGTGGCAGCCGGCTCTTCGGCGTCGGAATCGGCCTGGCCACCGCGATCAAGCTCGTGCCGGGCATCTTCATCGTGTACCTGCTGGTGACGAGGCGCTGGTTGGCCGCGGCGGTCGCGGGCGGCACCGCCGTCGCCGCCACGCTGCTCGCGTGGGTCGTGGCGCCGAGCGAGTCGTGGACTTTCTTCAGCGACAAGTTGCCGCACGCCGAGGGCATCGGTCAGGTGAGCTACGAGTTCAACCAGTCCCTGTTGGGCATGCTCGCCCGGATCGACTCCGCCGGCGAGCCGAACCGGGTCATCTGGTCGCTGATCGCGTTGCCGGTGCTTGGGTATGGGCTGTGGCGGGCCGCCCGGGCCGCGTCGGGCGGCGACGAGGTCGCCGGACTCACCCTGGTTGGGCTCGTTGGCAGCCTGGTCAGCCCAGTCACCTGGGCGCACCACATCTTCTGGATCATGCCTGCGCTGGTGACGATCGCCGACGCCGCGCTGCGGCCGGCCGATGTTGGCAGCGGGCTTAGGCGACGCGGCACGCTGGTCGGATTTGCCGCGCTCACCTATCTGACCGTGACGTTCAGCGTGGTGGCCCTATGGGCGTTCAAGTTTGACAAACCTGGAGGCCCGATCGGCGTACTCATGAGCAACTGGTACGTCTGGCTGATGCTCGTCCTCCTCCCGACCCTCCCGATCCGGCGCCCAACACCGCGTCCCGCCGAGCGCCCCGCCGACCGCCCCGCCGACCGCCCCGCCGACCGCCCCGCCGACCGCCGATCATGATTTCCAGGTCATGATCGACGCCATTAGGCGACAGCTACATCATGATCGTGGCGATCTTGACTAGGTGGCAGTGTAGATATATGGCGACTCACCGTCGTGATCACCGCGGCGGGCACGTGTGGGGTCGTCCCATTCCATGGACTCAAACGCCTCGTCGGTCGCAGAGCCGTCAAACTCCGCGTCACCGAGATCGTCGGCGTCGAGTTTTCGCCATCGCCACCAGCGCTTCTTCTCCATCGGGTCTCCTCTCATCGGCTCCGTATCAGTCCACGGAGCGGCGCCGGCCGGTTCATCGGATATCGGCTCCCCGGTCTGGCCGCGGCTGCGGCGGACTCGGAGTCTCTGTGTCCCGTTGAGTTTGTGTGCCATCCGGTCCGCAAAGTCGATCATCCGATGCGGCTCCAGAACGAGCACCATTTCGCGGCGTGGAGTCGGCCAGAACAGCACGACGATTCCGGCCAGCACCGCCACTGAGCCGGCGAGGAGAAGGCCCCACGTGGCCGTGTTGATCCACGACGGATAGAGCCCGACGGCCAGACTCACGTCGAGTCCGGGTGCTCCGTCGGCTCGCATCAACACCAGCGACTCCTGACCAGCCGTGGGCAGGTCCAACTCGACGGACTGCGGCCCGGTGGTCACCCAGAACTTGGCATCGGGCGACGGAACCCGGGCTCCGGCGATCTCCGTGATCTCGATCGGCTGCACACCGTCGGCGAACCCCACCCCGGTCACCTCGCTGCGAGCGACACCGTCGAGGTAGCGGCTCACATCGGCCGCGGGCGCCACGATCATCTCGATGGGCGCGGCCGACGATCGGACGGTGATCCGCATCTGACCCGAGCCCAACACCCGCGCCAGTCCGTGCCGGTCGGTCAGCGTGGCGACGTCTGGGACGATGACGGCGTAACCGTCGCTGCGCAGCGGCGCCAACGCCGCGGAGAAACCGCCTGATGGGTCCCGGTGCTGCATTGCGTTCCAGCCCGCCGTGGCGGCCCCGACCATCGGCACACCCCCGACGACCAGCACGAGTCCAATCAACGTACGCAGTGAGCGCATCACTGTCCCTGCCCGGCCTCTCGCCTGACTCAGGGGTGTCGTCCCACTTTCCCGCGTCCTTCGGCCGATCGGGGCATCTGAGCCCGCGACACGCCGACAGCAACGCCGAGGCAAACACGCACGGCCTAGGGACGGATCATGATGTCGGTGGTGACCGTCGACTGGTCGATCTCGGAGGTTCGAAGCGTGAATGAGAACGTCCACGTTCCCGCCGTGGGTAGCCCGATCTGACCGATCGCGTGGTCGGGTGTGATCGGCAGAGTCGAGGCGTCGATCGGCTCGATCCCTTGCGCCGGCATCGACGCCCGCACCAACCATTGCTCGACATGTGAGGGCTGGCCGTCGGGGGTCGTGGCGTAGAGGTGCACCTCGTTGATGCCCACCTTCGCCGGCCGCACATCCAACGTGAGGATGAAGAGCTCGTCCCGGAGCAGGGCGGATTGCACCGTCGGCGCCGTGCTCTCGGCGAGCTGCGATCGCGCCGGGGTGGTTTGAACCAGAACGGCCGTCGTCGCGAGGATGAACGCGGACACGGCGGCCTCGGCCACGACGATCGCGCGTAACCGCCGGGAGGCGCCACCTTCGCCACCGCCGGCGATCGGCGCCACGAGTCGCCGGGAGAACGACGCGATGAGCAGCACCGCGCCAACGAGACTGAGCTTGGTGATCAGAATCCAGCCGTACCGCGTGCCCACAAGCGCCTCAACGCTGCCCGCTTGGACAAGCGCCTGAGCAACTCCGGTCAGGACCAGTGCCGACACCGCGTAGGTCGCCCAACGCGACCAGACCGGGACAATTGTGCTGAGCTCCATCGCCGTCGCACGCGGGAGCAGAAAGACCGCGAGCATGACGAGGCCACCGATCCAGACGCTCATCGACGAAATGTGGATCATGTCCGCGACCACGGTGACCATAGGAACGGATGACGCGCTGGGATGGCCCGACACGGACCAGGTGGCGACACCGATCGTGCCGAGGACGGCGAGCAGGACCCGATCCGCCCCCCACCCCTTGCCCGCCACGATGGGGCGCACGAGAATCAACGCAGCTGCGAGCACGCCCAGTCGAACCAGGTGCGCAGCGCCGTACTGGCTGCCGAGGACCTCGCGGATGTCCGCGCCCTCAATATCGCCGGGCCCCCTACCGGTGATGTAGGGAACCTGCCACGCAAGCTCGAGCAAGGTGGCGACGGCCACCAGGGCGACGCCTAGCCAGATCATGCGAACGGGACCCCTGCGGTCAAGCCGCTGCGGCCACAGCAGCGCCAGCACGAGCACCGCACCCACGAGCAGGAGCAGGCCGACGTAGCCGATCCATCGGACAATCGGGAACGTGGCGGTAATGAACGGGCTCGTCGCCGCGTCGCCATCCGCCGCCGTGGGGGGACCGCCGGGCGATGGTGCGCCGACGGAGTAGGTGAAGGCGCCCGCAACGGGATGGCTGTCTGCCGAGAGCACCCGGTAGGTGACGAGGTAGGTCCCGCGACCCCCATCGGGCCGCAGCGCAATGATCAATTGCGTGCCGGAGGCGCGCTCGTCGCCGGAATCGGCCCGGCTGCCGTCCGGCGCGATGACCCGGACCTTGTCGCGAATCGGGGTGACGCCCTCGGTGAAGGTGAGAACCACCTGGCTCGGGGCGGTCTGGATCACGCTTCCCTGCGCCGGGCTGGTGCCGACCAGCACAGCATGGGCGCTGGCCGGGCTGGCCGGAGCGGCCAGCACACCGACGAACCCGAGTACGAATCCCGCGATGACCGCCCGGGTGCGTCGGACGCCGCGCCCGGGCATGCCGCGCGGCGCACGCCGGGCGGCCGCTGTTCCACGCGCATGATTCACGACGGCAATCATGCCGACCTCGAGCCACGTGGGGGACCCTGCCCCCCGTACGTCCGTGTTTGTCGGGTTGATAGATGCCTGCCTGCCGCCAAGCCGGATTCGCCTCACGCGACGACCGGACGACTCGCGGTGCTTCGAGCCAAGAGCCACAGCAGGACGGCCTGGATCACGGCGAGGGAGTGAACGGCGACCCGAGCGGGCGTGACGACCCCGGCGACGACGTCGAGGGCACTGATCGAGGCGAAGCAGACGACGAGGGTGATCACCACCGGCGCAAAGACTCGCGCGTATTCGGGGTAACAAGCGGCCACGAGCAATCCAACCGCGAGCGCGATATCGAACGCAGCCACCTCACGGCCGGCGTGTGCGTCGTGGCCGACCGCGCCGAGCAGGTCAGGCAGCGCCAGCATCAACTGCACAACGGCGAGCAAGCCCAGCGCCCACCGCAGACCAACTCGCAACCGGCCTGATCGAGGCCGCGGATGCGTAGGGCTGGGCCACGCCCCGTCGGATTGGACGGCGGCGAGGATGCGGGCCGTGAGGTCTGGTATGGCCACGGGCTGAACCCGCACGGTACGCGTGACCCGCTCGGCACCGGCAAACCAGGCCCGACAGTTCGGGCAATCGGCCACGTGCTCATCAACTTCGCTGCCACGGAGCACGGGTTCGCCGTCGAGGCGAGCGGAGAGCGCCAGCCGAACATCGTCGCATCGCATGACAGATAGTCGACGCGGACCGGCCGGGAGTTCCCAGATTGTCTGTTCTGTTCCGACGACCGGCGCCCCGCCTCCGCTTGGAACGGCTAGCGCTCTCACCAATGTTTCACGCAGAGCGCGTACGCTCCGGCGTCGTGACCGTCGATGAGTCCACCCGATGGGCCTTGGCTGCGCGAGACGGCGAAGCAACCGCAGCCGCTGCCTTCATCCGGGCGACTCAGGCCGATGTCTGGCGTTTCGTCGCCTCCCTGGTCGATCCGGCCGCCGCCGACGACGTCACCCAGGAGACCTACTTGCGGGCATTCCGGGCGCTGCCGAGCTTTGAGGGGCGGTCGACCGTGCGCACCTGGTTGTTCGGGATCGCTCGCCGAGCCTGCGCCGACCACGTTCGGGAAGCGGTCCGCCAACGCCGGCTTACGCTCAGGGCGGTCGCCCTTGACCCCGCCGCCGACGTATGCGACCAGGATCCGGCCGGCTCGGTCGGCGCGACCGAGCTTCTGCGCCGACTTGGTACGGATCAGCGCGAGGCCTTCGTACTCACCCAGGTGCTTGGCATGTCGTACGCGGATGCTGCGCGGGCACTGGACGTGCCCGTCGGTACGATCCGTTCGCGAGTGGCCCGCGCCCGGGTCGAACTCGTCGCCGTCGTCCGGGAATCCCTCGCGGTCTGAACCGCGCGGAACGCGGAGCCGCAGAACGCCGTGGAACCGCGAAGCCGCACGGAACCGCGAAGCCGCGCGGAACCGCGGAACCGCGCGGAACCGAAGGTGCCGCCGGGCGAGACTAAGGAGTGTGGCGAACGTGCGGTGGTCGACGATTCAACCCTGGCTCGGCACGCTCAGCCGGCTCATCCTCGGTGGCGTACTGGTGGTGGCGGGTGCATCGAAAGTAGGAGATCTCGCCGCCAGCGGGCGAGCGGTCGCCGCGTACCGGCTGCTGCCCCACGACGTCGCGACGTTTCTCGGCGCGGTGCTGCCGTTTGTTGAAATCGCTCTCGGAGTGCTGCTGATCCTCGGCCTAGCGACGCGGCTCGCGGGCGTCGTCGCCGCGATCCTGTTCATCGCGTTCATCGCGGGCATCGTGTCTGCCTGGGCCCGCGGGCTGCGCATCGACTGTGGATGCTTCGGAGGGGGTGGCGACCTCGCAGCTAACGAGCAACCGCAGTACCTTTCTGAGACAATTCGTGACATAGCGCTTGTAGCTCTCGCGGGCTTTCTCGTGGTGTCCCCCTTGACGCGCTTGTCGCTCGATTCCCGCTTGTTGGATGGAGGTCCTCACGGTGAGTAGGCGGGCCGATCAGAAGCAGGCCGCACGCGTCGTCCGTGAGCAACTCGCGGCCGAGCGTCGGCGGACCCGCACCATGTGGATCTCGCTGATCGCGGTCGGCGCGCTGCTCCTCGCGGGTCTGATCGGCTGGAGTGTCTGGCGGTCGCAGCAGTCCGAGAGCTTTGCCGTCCCCGCCGGGGTGACGGACGAGGGCGGCCAAGACTCCGGATTGCTGGTGGCCGGCGACGGCCCGGTGACGGTCGAGGTCTATCTGGATTTCATCTGCCCGGCCTGCAGGCAGTTCGAGGCAGTCGCGAATCCCACACTTAACCAGCTCATCGCGGAGCGAAAGATCAAGCTGGTCTGGCACACTTTGGGCTTCCTCGACGAGGCGTCCACCACGCGCTACTCGACCCGTGCGGCATCGTCGGCGGGTTGCGCGTCCGATGCCGGAAGGCTGAAGGCGTATGGAGAGGCGCTCTTCGCCCAGCAGCCGCCCGAGGGTGGCCCCGGCCTCAGCGACGACCAGCTCATCGAGATCGGCGGCACGGTCGGACTCAATGCGCCGTCCTTCGCTCAGTGCGTGCGGCAACAGCGGTACGCCGGCTGGGTGGCGCACGTCAACGACATGGCCTCGGAGCGTGGCGTCAACTCGACGCCGACCGTCTTCGTCGCCGGCAAGCGCGTCGACCAACCGACACCGGAGAACATCTCGGCGGCCGTCGCCGCCGCGTAGCCCGTCCGCTTCCCGGGTTCTGGCCCGCTGCCGAATTCCCGCGCTCCCCAAGATCCGCGTGATCATGACCTGGCGGTCACTCAAAGCCGTCGATCATGACCTCCAAATCATGATCGGCGCGAGAGGAGGGCGCTGTCGAAGCCGAAGGGGAGTTCGAGGCGGTGCCGGGCCATCAACGGTCCGTCGGCCAGCAGGGAAGCCGTGATGCCGTCGGCGACAATGCGCCCGTCATCGATGATGACCGCCCGTGGGCACAACTCGAGGGCGTACGGCAGGTCGTGCGTCACCATGAGCAGCGTCACCGGGAGGCGGCGTAGGATCTCCGCCAACTCGCGCCGGCTCGCCGGGTCCAGATTGGACGATGGCTCGTCCAGGACGAGGATCTCGGGGTGCATCGCCAGTACCGTCGCGACGGCCACCCGGCGGCGCTGGCCGAACGAGAGATGATGCGGTGCACGATCACGGTGCTCAGCCATGCCGACGGCGGCGAGTGCCTCGTCGACGCGGGCGGTCAGGTTGGATCCCCGAAGGCCGGCGTTGGCCGGGCCGAACGCGACATCCTCGGCGACGGTGGGGAGGAACAGCTGATCGTCTGGGTCCTGGAAGACAATCCCTACCCGACGGCGGATCTCGGCAAGTCGCTTGCGGTCGCTCGGGTCGACCATGAGCCCACCGACCGCGACGCTCCCGCCGCCGGCATTGTGGTCACCACTGCGGTTGTGGCCACCACCGTGCAGGATGCCGTTGAGGTGCAGCACCAGCGTGGTCTTACCCGCCCCATTGGGTCCGAGCAACGCCACCCGCTCCCCGTGGCCCACCGTCAGGTCGACCCCGCGAAGGGCGACGTGGCCGTCTGGGTACGCGTAATGCACGCCGCGCACCTCCAGCGAGGGCGGCTGCTCCGCCGTTGTCACGGGCCCGATACTGGCAGACCGCGTCGAGACACTCACCTGGGTCCTTCCCGCTACCTGATCACGAAGGCGGTCGCGGCGATCGTCCCGCCCACGACCGCGACGCTGACCGCAGCCGCCCACTGCGACGCTGTCGCCGCGCCGTCGGCCCGCCACGCCTCCGGTAGGCGACCGCCGTACCCACGCGAGAGCATCGCCAGATAGACCCGCTCCCCCCGCTCGAATGCCCGCAGAAAGAGCGCACCGATTCCGCCGGCGAAGCCCTTCAGTTGCCACAGAAAGCGCGGATCATCGCCGCGGGACATGCGGGCGATGCGCATGCGCCTCGCCTCCTCGCCGAGCACCTCGAGGTAACGCAGCATGAAGGTCGCGATCTGAGTCAGCACCTGCGGGCAGTGAAGGCGATCCAGGCCGATTATCAGGTCACGCGTCGTTGTGGTGGCCGCGAGCAGCAGCGAGGCGAGCACCCCGAGCGTTCCCTTTGCGAGAATGTTCCACCCGCCGTAGAGGCCGTCAACGGAGAGGCTGAGCCCAAGCCAGGTGACCCGATCACCCTGCCCAAGGAAGGGAAGTGCCAGCGCCAGTACGACGAACGGCAGCTCGATAAGGGACCGAGCAAGCAGCCATCCGGGTCGGACCCGGGCCAGCGCGACGACCGCGGCAAGCAGCAACGCGTACGCGCCGAATGCCCAGAACGCCTCGCGGGGAGTGATAACGACGGCGACGGTGAAGACCACCATCGCCACGATCTTCACCTCGGGCGCGAGGCGATGGACCGCGGTGTCCCGACCCAGGTAGAGACCGCTCGTGACCATCGCTTACGCGCTCCCGGCGCGGACCGGAGGTTCGGCGTCGTCCGTGGACGAGCCGGCCTTCTTGGGCCTACGCAGCACCCAGAAGATCCCGCCCCCGATGGCGAAGGTCAGGAGCACCCCAAGGATCCCGGAGAAGCCGGTCGAAAGGAACGCGTTGTCGATCCCCGCCAGTCCGTAGTCGGCGAGCGGGCTATCCGAGAGCTCATGGTCCTTCTCGCCCTGGGCGGCGCAGGTGCCGCCGGTGATGTTCCCCTTGTCATCGACCGTGCACCCCTCCCGCGCTGCGGCGTCCAGGCCGTCCGGGGTTGACGAGGCGAAGTTGCTGACGAACCCGGCGAGCAGGACGGCGATCAGCAGGCCTCCGGCGATGAACCAACTAGTCTTCTTCACGCGCCGGCCTCGACGGGTGCGACGACCTGGGCTCGCGACTTCGCCGGGAGCTTTCGCAGTGCGTACACCAGGTCCGGCCTGGTCCGGGCCACGGCGAGCACAGTCACCGCGGTGATGAGCCCTTCGCCGATTCCGATGAGTAGATGGGTGCCCGCCATCGTCCCGGCGAGAACCGAGATGGACCTGCCGAGGTCGACCGCTCCCCCCAACGCGAACTCGAGAACGAAGCCCATTGACGCGGTGAGCACACCGATCAACGACGCGACGAAGGCGGTCACGGCGAGACCGCCATTCGTACGCGGTAGCACGCGGAGCAGCAGTACCACGATCACATAGCCGGCGGCGGTGCCGAGCAGGGCCATGTTGGTGATGTTGAGCCCAAGCGCGGTCACGCCACCATCCGCGAAGACGAGCGCCTGGACGATCAGCACAACGGCGACGCACAGCGCGCCAACCCAGGGCCCGACCAGGATCGCGGCCAGCGTGCCCCCGAGCAGGTGCCCGCTGACTGCCGCTGTGAAGATCGGAAAATTGAGCATCTGTACGGCGAAGATGAACGCGGCCACCAGGCCCGCCATCGGAGCCAAGCGGTCGTCAAGGTCGCCGCGCCCGCGCGCCAGGCAAATCGCGAGTCCGACGATGGCCACGGCTCCGAACGCGGCGGCGACCGGTCCGTCGATGATGCCGTTCGCGATGTGCATCGCGAGCTCCTGCATCGTTGCCTCCTCGGGGCGACCCGGTGCGGTCGTCCCCAGACTATTTCGACCAAGTCGCTATTGCAATCTTCTGGCAATATGACCCTCACACGCGGCCCATGCCGTCGTCGGCGACGATAGGGTCGGGGTATGACAGCCACCTCTCGTCTCGAGCCCGGCGACCCCGCGCCAGACTTCGCACTCCGCACCGACACCGGCGATACGCTGCGCCTCCGGGACCTTCGGGGCCGCCGGGTTGTGCTGTACGCGTACCCGGCCGCGATGACGCCGGGCTGCACAACCCAGGCCTGCGATTTCCGCGACTCGCTCTCCTCGCTCAAGGCCGCCGGCGTCGACGTCGTGGGCATCTCCCCCGACTCGCCGGTGCAGCTGGCGAAGTTCCGCGAGCGGGATGGGCTGAACTTTCCACTGGTCTCGGACGAGGATCGGTCCGTGCTCGCCGCGTACGGCGCGTACGGGGAGAAGCAGAACTACGGCCGTACGGTGCTGGGCGTGATCCGATCGACCTTCGTGATCGATCCGGAGGGCCGCATCGAGCAGGCGTTCTACAACGTCAAGGCCACCGGCCACGTGGCGAAACTCCGTCGGGACCTCGGTATCGATTAGCTCGCTGCTGCTGGCATCACGCACGCTCAGGACCTACCGAGACGGCATAACAATGCTGCCGCTGACTGCTGAGTCGTGTGAGCGCGCGGAGACCGTGCAGGAACTGCTGGCTCAGAAATCGATCGCCGATTGTGACTAGGCAGCCGGCGATGTGGGTCGTGCCAGCCGGAAGTGTGTCCTGAGTCGCGTTACGAGCTGTGAGCGAGCGCGCCGTACACTCTCACGTGGGGCGGGAGTGGCGGAATTCGGCAGACGCGCCGGCCTTAGGAGCCGGTGCCTTCGGGCGTAGGGGTTCAAGTCCCCTCTCCCGCACCAATTAGCACAAACAGATGCATCCGGCTGCCGGCCTCACCGTCGACGGCACGCTGATGCCGATCGACCGCGTGCACGATCAGAAGCCGTAGCGGCACTTCCCGGCTCGGCACACGACCTGACTGCTGCGCGAACCCACGGCATCATCGCCGCGTTGACCAACGCTGACGTGATGACCTTCGCGGACAAGGCGTACCAAAGGCGCCGGCGGTTCCGTGCGTACCCCGTTCAAGCGGCGCCGCTACCGGCCGAATCTATCGCGCCGGCAGAAGGCCGTGAACAAGGCCCACGCCCGGATCCGCTGCCGCGGCGAACGCGCCGTCGCCACCCTCAAGACCTGGAAAATCTTGACCAAGCTGCGCTGCAGTCCCTCCCAGACGAGCGCAATGGTGCAGGCCATCCTCGTTCTCCACCACGTCGAAAACCCGACCTACCAAGGAGGAAAACGCTCAGCCATGCCGACCGACCCTAGTGATGAGTTGTCGCGCCCGCACCCGTCATACCTACGACGGGACACGACGAGGCGGAAGGATGAAGTGATGAGTGCGGACACGCGGCTGGAGGAGCTGGGCGTGAGCGGTCTGGGCGAGGGCGAGCTGGGCGGGAGCGGTCTGGGCGAGGTCGACGAGCCGGCGTTCTCGGGGCTGGCGGAGCGGCACCGGCGGGAGCTGCACGTGCACTGCTACCGGATGCTCGGGTCGTTCGAGGACGCCGAGGACACCGTGCAGGAGACGTTCCTCCGTGCCTGGCGGCGGCGGGAGACCTTCGAGGGGCGGTCGACGTTCCGGGCCTGGCTGTACCGGATCGCCACCAACGCCTGCCTGGACCTGCTCGC
>JAXIPB010000181.1:0-26584 GCA_045403155.1 Micromonosporaceae bacterium | reverse complement strand
GGAGAGGTCGTCGACCGCCCGGACCACGCCATCATCGGTGGGGAAGTGAATGCGCAGGTTGCGCAGCTCAACGAACGTGCGAGGGGCCACGCCCCGGCTGACCGTCGCCGGTAGCGCCTCATAGCCGATCCCGACCATCAGCCGATCCTCACTCTCGGATCGACGACCACGTACAGAAGATCTACGACGAGATTGGCGATGACGATGAAGAACGCGGCGAACAGAACGACGCCCATCACCTTCGGCAGGTCGTTGTTCACGATGGCGTCGATGGCGTACTTGCCCAGACCGGGCAGCGAGAACGTGCTCTCGGTGAGCACGGCGCCGCCGAGCAGGAGTCCCACGTCGAGGCCGAAGATGGTGAGGATCGGGGTGAGGGCGGCCCGCAGCCCGTGCTTGGCGACGACCCGAGACTCGGTCAGGCCCTTGGCTCGAGCGGTACGGATGTAGTCCTCACCCATGGTCTCCAACATCCCGGCTCTCGTCAGCCGCGCATATGCCGCGGAGAAGAGCAGGGCGAGCGTCACCCACGGCAGGATCAGGTCGTAGGCCCACTCCGCCGGATTCTCCGAGATCGGCGTAAAGCTGCCGCCCGGCGCTGTGATGTTGAGGGTGTAGCTGAACAGGATGAGCGAGGCCAGGCCGGTGAAGAAGATGGGCAACGAGACGCCGCCGAGGGCGACCCCCATCGCAGCTCGGTCGAAGATGCTGCCGCGGCGTAGCGCGGACACCACTCCGGTGGCCACGCCGGATACCAGCCAGATGAGTGACGCACCAACGACCAGCGACATCGTGATTGGCATCCGATCCAGCAAGTCCGGCCAGACCGGCTGACGCGTAATGAAGGAGTAACCGAGACATGGCGCCGGACAGTGCTCAACCCCGGCCCCGTAGTCGTACTCAGCGCCGACCGCGATGCCCTTGACCCAACGGCCGTACTGCACCACGACCGGGTCGTAGAAGCCGAGTCGCTCCGCGGTGAGACGCACGGTCGACTCGGTCGCCGCCCGACCGACGTACCGGGTCGCGAGCGTCTCCGGTGTCGACCCGGCCAGGCGCGGCACGACAAAGAAGATGGAGAACGTCACCGCGCTCACGATGAAGAGCAGCATGACCGCGGCGACGAGGCGTCGAATGACATATGTGACCACAGTGGACGGCTTCGGTGGCCGGCCCGGGTTCCCCCAGAGCCGAGCCGGCCACCATCCTTGCCTTCACCCGCCTTTATGTGTCGTATCGGCGAATTGCAGTTAGCGAGGAGCGGACTGACACGGGCGGTTGAAGGACTACTCGACGCCGAATGCCATGTAGTCGTATTGACCGAACGCGTCATTGACGAACACGTTGGTCAACCCCTTGCCGCGCAGGAGCAGCGACTTGGAGTAGACGCCCGGCAGGATCACGGCCTCCTCCATGACCCGGCGGTCGATCTGGCCCCAGATCGCGTCACGCTTCGCGACGTCGGTCTCGGCGAGCGCCTGGTCGATCAGTTGGTCGACCTGCGTCAGCCGTACGCTGATGTTGGACGAGCCGCCGGTCTCCCGGATGACCCGACTGTCCACAATCTGGGAGAGGAAGCCGAATCCGTCGTTCCAGTCCGCGGCCCAGCCGTTGACCGACAGGCCCAGGTTATTGGCCCGGGAGAACGGCGGGTTGCCGGCGTACTGGGAGAAGTAGTCGCCCTGCGGGTACGGCTTGAGGGTCAGTTTGATGCCGACCCGGCCAAGGGACTGCTGCAGCGACTCGGCCAGTGCTTTCTCCTTCGGCCGCTCGGCCCGGTACGCCATGTTGGTGGCGAACCCGTTGGCCTGGCCGCAGGCCGTCAGGTGCTCCTTGGCCTTGGCCACGTCGCCCTTGTTGTCGGCCCCCGCCGGGTACAGGTCAAACTGCTGGTAGCCGGGAATCTGCGGTGGCAGGATCGTGGACGCGATCTGCCCGCCGGCGAACTCGCCGCCGTACGCGGTCTGGTAGCCGACCCGGTCGGCCGCGTAGAGCACGGCCTTGCGGCAGTCGATGTTGTCGAGAGGCTTCACTTGTGGGTTGATCGAGACGTACCACAGCCGGGCGGCGAGCGGGTTGTCCGACTGTGCCCGCAGCGCCGGGTCCCCGAGAACACGGCTCAGCGACGCCGGCTGGACCCCGGTGCCGGCGATGTCGAGGTTGAGGTCGCCGGAGATGAGCCGGTTGTCGATGTCGTCGGCATTGACGTTGAGCGCCACCTCGTACCGATCGGGGAGGGCCTTGCGCCACGGGTCGGTCGCCGGGTCCCAGTTCGGGTTGCGCACCAGCGTGAAGCTCTTGCCGGTCTCGTTGGTCTCGAACATGTACGGCCCGGTGGAGATGACGTGCTGCCGGTAGTTGGCCCCGGTGTCCTTTGCCTCGGGAACCGGCACCGTCTGCGGAAGCTGCCCCAGATAGTCGAAGCCGCCGAATGGCTGGTTGAGGTGGAACACGATGGTGTAGTCGTCCGGCGTCTCGATCGCCGAATCGGTGTTCACCCCCTTGGACTTGTACGGACCCTTGTAACCGGCGGGCAGGTTGAGGAACTGTTCAAAGTACGCCGGTCCATTGGGGAAGGTCTCCTTGTCCGTTGAACGGAGCACGGCGTGCTTGACGTCCTTCGACGTCACCTCCGTGCCGTCCTCGAACTTCACGCCCTTGCGGATCTTGTAGGTGAAGGTCTTGCCGTCGTCGCTCGGTACGCCCAGACCCTCGGCCAGATCCGGCACCAGCTCCGTGCTGGCGGTGCCCGGCGCCGGCTTGAACATCACCAACGCGCGCCCGTACAGGCGCAGGAAGTTCCAGGAGTAGCCGTAGTAGGTCTCGCCCGGGTCGAGAGAGTCCCAGTCGCCCGAGTTGGCGATCTTTATCGTGCCGCCCTTCTTGTCCGAAGGGTTGAACACCTTGCCCATCGCCGCATTGAACTGCGGCGTGTTGTTGGTCGTGTTGCTGCCGGTCGGCTGCCCGCCGCAGGCTTGTGCGGCGAGAGCGACCACGGTGGCGAGCGCGACCGCGATCACCATTCTTCTTCTCATCTACTTACACCCCATTCTGTGGTTGGAGTTGCAGAGTCATCGCGCTATCGGGGCTGTCTCTCAACGCGATCGTGGGTCGAGCGCGTCGCGCAGCCCATCGCCGAAGAGGTTGAAGGCCAACACCGTGCCGAAGATCGCCAGGCCGGGCCAGAGCATGAAGTGCGGCATCGTGTAGAAGTGCACGGCATCGGAGAGCATGCCGCCCCAGGTTGCGGTCGGCGGGCGGATGCCGACGCCGAGGAACGACAGCGCGGCCTCGAACAGGATGTTCGTCGGAATGAGCAGTGTGGCGTAGATCAGGATGGGCGCGATGAGGTTCGGCACCATCTCGCGGACGATGATGTACGGGCCGCGCGCGCCCAAGCTGCGTGCGGCGTCCACGAACTCGCGCTCGCGCAGCGACAGCGCCTGCCCCCGGACGATGCGCCCGATGTAGGGCCAGTTGAAGAAGCCGATGATGAAGATCAGCAGAACGATCCGCAGCGTGTCGCCGGAGAGTCCGAACGCCGTGTCGGGAATCACTCCCGCGAGCGCGATCGCGAAGACCAGCAACGGAAACGCGAGGAACACATCCATGGCCCGGCTGATCAACGTGTCGACCCAGCCGCCGAAGTAGCCCGCGACGATCCCCAGGGTGGACCCGATGACGAGAGAGAGCAGCGTGGCGAGAAATGCGATGAGGAGTGAGATCCGGGCACCGGAGACGATGCGACTGAAGATGTCACGACCATTGAGCGGCTCGAGCCCGAACGGGTGGTCCAGACTCATCCCACCGAATGCCCCCTCCGGCGCGAGCGTCTCGGGGCTGATCAGGTCCTGGTGAAACTCGTTCGGCGGATGACCGACGAGCGACACGATCGCCGGCGCGGCGATCGCCATCACGATGAGGACGATCACGGCCAATCCGCCGGCCATGGCGACCCGATCGCGCCGCAGTCGCGACCACGCGATCTGACCCAGCGATCTCCCCGCAATCCGCGTACTGGTCGCGTCGACCGCCCCGCCCGAGGGACCGAGTGGTGCGTCCTTGAGCGCGGTGCCGACACCGAGCGAGTCAGGGGCCATCGCCATGTCGGGATCATGCTTCGCGGCTGTTACCCGTCGGCTACCGAACGGTTACTGATCTTCAGATGCCCTGGTCAGCGCGCCGGTCTTCGACCCCTCGCTACGGAAGGGGTCGGATGTGGTCGAAACACCTTTAACGGGCTGCTGGCCTATCGGCCGCGCGCCACAGATGCTGAGCTTGTGCGGACACTGCGCGAGTACGTCCTGGCCGCCGCGTGCGGTCTGTCCCTCATCGCCGGCGGATGTGGTCCGATTCAGGAGGCGCCGGCCGGAGCCGGGCCGCCGGGTCAGGCGAAGGCAATCGCGTTGCAGCGGCTCGATGCGCTCACCATCGATACGTGGGCGTCGATGTCCGGATACAGCAGGGACCGATTCGACCACTGGAGCAGTCAGGGCAACGGGTGCGACACCCGCGATGCCGTGCTCAAGCGCGATGGCGAGGCGGTCCAGACGGATTCGGAGTGCAGGATCACGAGTGGATCGTGGTTCAGTGTCTACGACGGCAAGACCGTTGCTGATCCGCAGGATCTCGACATCGATCACATGGTGCCGTTGGCCAACGCGTGGCGCACTGGGGCTAAGGAGTGGACCGACGCCGCACGGGAGGCATTCGCCAACGACCTGGTCCGCCCCGAGCTCATCGCGGTGACCGCGACGACCAATCGCGCCAAGGGTGACCAGGATCCCTCGCAGTGGAAGCCGCCGAGGCGCGCGTACTGGTGTGAGTACGCGCAGAAGTGGGTAGCGGTGAAGAGCCACTGGAAGCTGAGCGTGACCGTCGAAGAGAAGGCCGCGCTCTTCGATATGTTGGGAATGTGTGGATGACCACCGAGCGGACCACCGAGCGGATCACCAACATCACGGCCGGGCCTGGCGGCGTCATGACCGACGAGGTTGGCGTCATCACGGGTGATCTCACCCTGCGCACCGAGGTCGACGATCGGGGCGGCGTGATCCAGCGCATCCAATACAAGGACGCGGACGAGTGGTACGTCGTGACCGGTTCTCGCACGAACCTCACCGATGATCGTGACATCGACGCGATCCATGCGCAGGCTGTGGCGCTGCTCAACCGCCCGTCGGGCTAGTTGGTCACGCTCCTACCGGGCCCTCACGGAACCGGGCGACCACTGGGCGACCAAAACGGAACGGTCCGCGACGGCCGACTCTCCGGCGCGCGGACCGATGCACTACGTACGCGTTGTCAGTCGCCCTGGCGCTGGGCCGGGATCTGGCCCTGCAGGAGCGCCCGCACCTCGGACTCGCGGTAACGGCGATGCCCGCCGAGGGTTCGGATGGCGCTCAATTTGCCGGCCTTGGCCCAGCGTGTCACGGTCTTCGGGTCGACTCGGAACATCGATGCGACCTCTGCCGGGGTGAGCAGCGGCTCTGGCTCATGCGTACGGGATGCCATCGGTTCTCCTCCACAGGTACTCGTGGCGAGGGCCGGGGTCCCGTCGGCCAACGCGAATCCCATCGTCCGGCTAGTCCGCGATGTCCGACATGGGCCGAACGGATGATGCGCATTGGATGGTCGTATGAGTTACGCGTGGATTGCCCGGATTTGGGGATAACAATTCAGTTACACCGCTCTAAGAGCTGAATTGCCCGCCACCGCTCGACAAGTTGCTCATAAGCCGTGGTTGCCGAGTCCGCGTCTCCCTTGCTGAGCGCGTCCAGGCCGCTGGCCACCAGAGCCGGAGAGTCATCCATCCGCAGGATCTCGTCGGGAAGGATCTCCGCGAGGCCGCCGTAATCCAGCTCCACAATCGAGCGCGGGTGGAACTCCTCCAGCCACCGTGCGCTCTCCTCGACGGCCTCCGAGATCGGCACATCCCCGACCGAACGCCGAAGCACGGAGAGGGCTCGGTGCGCTCGGCGGCGCGCCTTGGAGATCTCCGTGCGGTATCGCAGCGCCCGGCGCCTCTCGACGAGCACGAGCTCACGCTCGGCGGAATCCACGAGCACGAACCAACGCAGGGGCACGCTCCAGGTCGAGATCTGCTCGTGCTGGCGCGGCGCGCCGTACTCCAGCACGCGCGCCCCTGAGTTCCAATCCGAGACGACCGCCTTTGCCAGCCCGGCCAGCGCGGGAGGGACAAAGGCGTCGGCGAGCACGGGCGGCACGCCGTCGCGCGCCTCCAGCGCTGCCTCCGCCACCCGCACCCGCAGATTCCACGGACAGATCAGCGTCGTCTCGTTCGCCTGCATCACGTACGCGTCGTCTGGCAGATCCGGCAGTCGGGTCCAGCTTGCGCCGAGCGCCTCGATCACGGCGGTGCGCTGGCGACCCGGGCCCTCGACCGGCGTGACCGCTCGACCATCGTGCACATATCGTCGCCAGTAGACCTGGCGCTGCTTGTCGAACGCGCTCAGCGGTTCGTACACCCGCAGGTACGACGCGAAGAGTGTCGGCACGGCGCGATCGTCGCACGGATCGTGCCCGGCTGACCACAATGCGGGGAGTTTCACGGCGGCGCCGAGGCGCATTCTTCGGGTCTGGCGGCACTACGCTTCTGGTACCGGCGGCACAACGTCGGTCAGACGGTCACGTCCCCACAAGGGAACGGACGAGCCATACGCGCCTAGGAGAGACAATGGGTGTCTTCACCTCCGGCCAGCAAGCCGACAGCGCCTGCCACGAACAGGTGGTCTTCTGCCAGGACACGGCCAGCGGCCTGCGGGCCATCATCGCCATCTACTCAACCGCACTCGGCCCCGCGTTGGGCGGGACGAGGTTTCACCCGTACGCCAGCGAAGAGGCCGCGCTCGCCGATGTGCTCGATCTGAGCCGCGCGATGGCGTACAAGAACGCGATGGCCGGACTGGACCTGGGCGGCGGAAAGGCGGTGATCTGGGGCGACCCCGGGGAGATCAAGACCGAGGCGCTCCTCCGCGCGTACGGGCGCTTCGTCGAGTCGCTGGGTGGCCGCTTCTACACCGCCTGTGATGTTGGCACCTACACGCCGGACATGGACATCATTGGCAAGGAGACCCGTTTCGTCGCCGGTCGCAGCGTCGAGAATGGCGGCTGCGGCGACTCGTCGGTCCTCACCGCGTTCGGGGTATTCCAGGGCATGCGGGCGGCGGCCGAGCACGTGTGGGACTCGCCCAGTCTGACCGAGCGCCGGGTCGGCATCGCCGGTGTCGGCAAGGTCGGTCGCTATCTCGTCGGCCACCTGGTGGATGACGGCGCGTCGGTCGTGGTCACCGACGTCAGCGAGAAGGCCCTGGACAGGGTCCGCGCGACGTACCCGAACGTCGACGTCGTGGATGACACGGCCACCCTGGTGGCCTCGGAGATCGATGTGTATGCGCCGTGTGCGATGGGTGGAGCGCTCGATGATGAGACCGTGGCCGCGCTCCAGGCCAAGATCGTCGCTGGTGGCGCCAATAACCAGCTGGCTCACCCGGGGGTCGAGAAGGTGCTCGAGGATCGCGGCATCCTGTACGCG
Organism: Micromonosporaceae bacterium; assembly: GCA_045403155.1. Taxonomy (GTDB): domain Bacteria; phylum Actinomycetota; class Actinomycetes; order Mycobacteriales; family Micromonosporaceae; genus JAXIPB01. The sequence continues at coordinate 19,029 of JAXIPB010000181.1, read as the reverse complement.
CCCGATTATGTGGTCAATTCGGGCGGCGTGATTCAGGTTGCCGACGAGATTCACGGCTTCAACTTCGATCGGGCCAAGGCCCGAGCGGCCAAGATCTTCGACACCACGAAACAGATCCTGGTGCTCGCCGACGCGGAGGGCGTGCCACCCGCGGTAGCGGCCGACCGCCTCGCGGAGCGACGCATGGCCGCGGTCGGTCGACTCCGGACGATCCGCCTAGATCGAGACCGTTAGGAGCTTGTCGGAGTCGGATTTGTCACGAGCGTCACGTCGTGCATTCCTTACCTCCGGCGTTTCCTGGGGCGCCGACTCGCCGGGCTGGGCCGAGGTGCCGAACGGGGCTTGAGCCAGGTACCGTATGAGCCACGAGAGATGCCTGACGTCGTCGGGGCCCGCCCACTCGGTCCTGCGACCGGTCGCGCGGCGCGGCCGGCCGCCAGGCGCGGGAGGGTTGCCCCGCAATTTCTGTGCGAGGGGGTCGAGCCATGGGGCGCGGCCGTGCTAAGGCCAAGCAGACAAAAGTGGCCCGGGAGTTGAAGTACCACTCCCCCAACACCGACCTCGCCGCGCTGCAGCGCGAGCTCGGTGGCCGAGCGGGGTCTGCCGGCGGGCCGGCCGACTCGGACGTCGACGAGTACGACGAGTACCTCGACGCCGACTCGGACGATGAGGACGAGGACGAAGACGAAGACGACGAAGACCAGGCGTCGGACGACGGCACCTGGGCCGCCCGTCACCGCTGAACCCCCTAATTGACCTGAGGACGTGCCGGATGCACGCGGGATTGCCCGCGTGCATCACTCTGCGTACGGCGAGACTGGTCCTGACGGCGGTCAGCGCGGGCGATTGGTGAACTCGTAGAAGGTCGGGAACGAGTCCTCGAAGGCGCGCCAGCCCGGCTTTGCGGATTCGTCGTCGGTGATGCCGGCCGCCGCCGCCCGGGCGCGCCACGTCGCCTCCGCCTCGGCGACGAGCGCGGCCACGCCGGGGCTCTGACGCAGCCGATCGGCGAGCGGGTCGTTCGGTGGGCCGCCCTCGCCCGAGACCAGATGATCACGCTGCTCGGGCATGCTCGAGGACCCCTTCCAGTAAGTGGATCTTGCTATTTCGACAATGCCGCGTCTGCGTGCCGTCGAAGCGACCCTGCTCGAAGTAGCGGTTCGCCGCGTGAGCTCCGCCACAGAACGCAAAGTACGCGCAGGCGGTGCGGCAGGCCTCCACGCCCGACAGGTACTCGGCGATCCATCCGCTCGGCGCGCTCGCTGCCGACGCGACGATCTCGGCCAGCGAGGTCGTGAGAACCGACCCCGACGAAAAATCGCCGTAGCGATCCGAGGTGAATCCGGCCAGCTCGGGCGAGAGCAGCACGACACTTCCGTCGTGCCCGATCGTCGGGATGGGGTCGTGCCGGCGCGGCAGGAGCTCGTTCGCCTCGCCGGCCAGCGAGGCTCCGAGGTACCGGACCGCCCACTCGACTTCGCGGACCTCGATGCGTGGCTCGCGACGCCACGCCCGGGTGAGCTCGGACCAGAATCCCCGGACCGCTTCTCCGCTGTGCGCGTTCGATCGCTCGTTTACCCCCTCCTGTTCCTCGACGTTGACCCCGAGCACGGTGCAGCCAAGCTCGACAAAGAACGGATACAGCTCCCTGGCGAGTTCCGGCGTGGGATCCGAGACGACGCAGAGCGCGGCGAATGGCAGGCCGTTGCGCCGCAGCGACTCGATGCCTCGGAAAATACGGTCGTACGCAGGACCGCCCCCCCGTAGCACCCGCTGTGCGGTCAGGTGTCGGGGACCGTCGATGCTCAGACCGATGTGGACATCGCGCGCGGAGAAGAACTCGCACCAGGCGTCGTCGATGAGGGTCGCGTTGGTCTGGACGTGGTGCTCCACGCCGGTGAACCTCTCCATCAGGGCGCCAAGATGGTCGCGCCCCGCGGCCAACGGCTCACCACCGTGCCACACCACCGAGAATCTGTCGGCCTTCACCGCCCACTCGTTGACGGTCGCCGCCACCGCGTCCGCGACGTCGGTCGACATACGGCGATCGGCCGCGCGATGCGGGAGGTAGCAATAGAGGCAGTCGAGGTTGCACAGGGTTGTGGGTTGCATGATCACATATGAAGGCACGGTGTTGATCCCGTGCATCCCCGTTGCGCCCTGTGACACGGCTCCTCCCCAGAGTCGTCCGCGCCGTGCCGTTTCAGGCTAGGCGGAGAAGCCGTGTCCCGAAAGTCCTCTCGCGACACCAAGATCGTCGTGATCATGATCTGGAGGTCGCCCAAACCCGTCGATCATGACCTCCAGGTCATGATCGGCGGGAAACTGGCCGCGGAAACTAGCCGCGGGTATGGGAGCCGAGCATCTGAACCTGGCCGGTTCCGTCGACCACCTCGCCGACAGCCCAGGCGTCGATGCCACGTCCACGCAGGAAGGCCTGGGCGCGGTCGGAGTCCGCCTCGGCCACCACCGCCATCATGCCGACGCCCATATTGAACGTGGACTCCATTTCGGACTGTTCCACCCTGCCCTTGCGCTGCACCAGGTCGAAGATGGGCTGCGGCCGCCACGTCGACCGGTCCACAAGCGCATCGACGTCGTCCGGGAGCACCCGAGCCAGGTTGCCCGAGATGCCCCCGCCGGTGATGTGCGCCAACGCGCGTACGTCGGCCTCGGTGATGAGGTCGAGGCAGTCCTTGGCATAGATCCTCGTCGGGGTGAGCAGTTCCTGACCGAGCGTTCGCTGGTTGTCAAAATCCTCGATGACACTCTCGAGGCGCATCCGGGCGATCCCGAGCAGGATGTGGCGCACCAGCGAATAGCCGTTGGCGTGCAGGCCGCTCGAGCCCATCGCGATGACGACGTCACCGACCTCGACCCGGTGCGGCCCCAGCACGGCGTCCGCCTCCACCACGCCGACGCCTGTGGCTGAGAGGTCGTACTCGTGCGGGCGCAGCACGCCGGGGTGCTCCGCGGTCTCGCCGCCGAGAAGAGAACAGCCGGCCGTGCGGCAGCCATCTGAGATACCCGCGGCGATGGCGGCGACCTTCGCTGGAACGACCTCACCGCAAGCGATGTAGTCGAGCAGGAACAGTGGCTCCGCGCCGCACGCGACGAGGTCGTCGACGACCATCGCGACGAGGTCGACCCCGACCGTGTCGTGCACGTCCATCTGCTGGGCGATAACGAGTTTGGTTCCGACGCCATCGGTCGAGGACGCGAGCAGCGGCTCCTTGTACTTGTGAACGTCCAGCTTGAACAGTCCGGCGAAGCCGCCGATGTCGCCGACCACCTCCGGCCGCCAGGTTCTGTGCACCTTGGACTTCAGGAGCTCGACTGCCTTCTCGCCGGCGTGAATCGAGACCCCAGCGTCGCTGTAGGTCACAGTGCGGTGGTAGTGCCGCTCGACGCCTGGGATCGGGGGGTCGTCGCCGGACGCACCAGATTTCTTCGAGGCGCGGTCGGTCACGTGGGTCACGGTACTCCCCTTACGGTGGTTGGGCTCCCGGCGCGAAGCCCATGGTTGCGATAGGCGCAGTGCTATGGGCGCAGCAGCGCGTCGGTATGGGACGGGGACTCGGTCCCGTGTGAACTCGAGCTCGCCAGGCTTGGCGTGACGCGCCGCTCCACGCCTTCGAGGACATGCTTGCCGATGAGATCGTCTGCGGGCAACGGGATGGGGTACTCGCCGTCGAAGCATGCTCGGCACAGCCGGGTCTTGGGTTGCTCCGTCGCCGCGATGAGCCCATCGAGCGACACATACCCGAGCGTGTCCGCCCCGATGGAGCGGCGGATGCCCTCGACGTCGAGTCCGTTGGCGATAAGCTCGGCCCGGGTGGCGAAGTCGATCCCGTAGAAGCACGGCCACTTCACGGGCGGCGCCGATATCCGGACATGAATCTCGACCGCGCCGGCCTCGCGCAACAGCCGCACCTGCGCCCGCTGCGTATTGCCGCGCACGATCGAGTCGTCCACCATGATGACGCGCTTGCCCCGCACAACCTCCCGCAGGGGGTTCAGCTTCAGCCGGATGCCGAGCTGGCGGATGCTCTGGCTCGGCTGGATAAACGTACGACCGACGTACGCGTTCTTCACCAGTCCCGCGCTGTACGGGATGCCGGACTCCTCGGCGTACCCGATCGCTGCTGGGATCCCGGACTCCGGCACGCCGATGACGATGTCGGCGTCGACCGGAAACTCCTTTGCCAGCGTGCGCCCGACCGCAACCCGGGCGGCGTAGATGTTGCGCCCCGCGATCGTGGTGTCAGGACGGGCCAGATAGACGTACTCGAAGAGGCACCCCTTGGGGTCCGGGGTCGCGAAACGGGTTGAGCGAAGCCCGTCTTCGCCGATCGCGAGCAACTCGCCCGGCTCGACCTCCCGCACGAAGCTTGCCCCGACGGTGTCGAGCGCGGCGGTCTCGCTCGCCACGACCCAGCCCCGCTCGAGTCGCCCCAGCACCAATGGGCGTACTCCCTGAGGATCGCGCGCCGCGTAGAGGGTGTCCTCGTCCATGAAGACGAAGCTGAAGGCGCCCCGCAGCGTCGGCAGTACCTCGAGCGCGGCGGCCTCGACGGAGAGGTCGGGCCGGGCGGCGAGCAGACTCGTCACCATGGCGGTGTCGGAGGTCGCGTCGTCGTGCAGGCCGAACTCGGCCACCAGCTTCGCCAGGTCGGCGGTGTTGACGAGGTTGCCGTTGTGGGCCAGCGCGATCGTGGTGGCGGCGCCCCGCCCATCCCTACCGTTCGCGCCGACTGGCGTCGCGCGAAGCGTCGGTTGCGCGTTCTCCCAATTCGAGGCGCCGGTCGTTGAGTAGCGGGTGTGGCCCACCGCGATGTGGCCGCGCAGGCTCGCCAGCGTCGGTTCGTCAAAGACCTGGGCGACGAGGCCGAGGTCCTTGTAGACCACCACGCCCGTACCGTCGCTCACGGCGATGCCGGCGGCCTCCTGACCGCGGTGCTGCAGCGCGTAGAGCCCGAAGTAGGTCAGCTTCGCTACCTCTTCACCGCGCGCCCACACCCCGAAGACACCGCACTCGTCCTGCGGACTCCGGTGGTCGGGGTCGAGGTTGTGGCTTAACCGGCCGTCGCCTCGGGGCACCTGCCGCTCCTCGCTGACGTAATCGAGATGGATCGCCTGCAGTCTACGCGGGCACTTCCGTAACAGACAGCTATGATTCCGGCGCACGTCGTAACCGTCAAGCCGACGTCGGCTCGTTTTTCGCGGCGCACGTGAGCGACGCGGATCGGTTGTCGGCCGGTCCCGGGCGTGTCTCGGCGTGTCCTTCTATGCCAGCCAGCTATGCCAGCCGGCTATGCCCGCCAGCACGGCAGGTACGCGGAGAGATCGGCGCGTGTGCCACTGGCTTGAACACGACCGTCGCGCATCGCGTCTTCCCAGGCGAGCCTTCCCGTAGCGAGCCGAACAAACGTAATCGGATCGGTCTCCACCACGTTGGGGGGTGTGCCCCGGGTATGCGTCGGCCCTTCGACGCACTGAATCGCGCCATACGGAGGAACCCGCACCTCCACCGAACGGCCAGGTGCCTTCTGTCTTAGTGCAGTGAGCAACGCTCGTACCGCGCTTCGCACCGCCGCGAGGTCCGGAGGCTGGGCTGTGTCGAGCGCCTCAACGATGGCGGACACAGCGTCCGAATTGGCACTACTCGGGGACACGAGAGGACGATACGGTTCGACAGACGGGCATAAACCGCCGGCCCTGGGTCGCGGGATGCCCGGTGGACAAGGCATAGTTGCTGCGGTACTTCCCGCATGTGCCGGGATGCGCCGTGGGCATTCGGAAGGGGCGTGAGCGTGAGTACGCACCGTCGTGCGTGGTTCATTCGCGCTGGTGTTGTCGTGGTCGTCGCGGCGGCGAGCCTCTTCGGCTTCGCCTCCCCCGCCCTCGCCGCCGACGAAAAGCCCACCATCACGATCACTGATCTTCCGAGTGCCTCGCTAACATCCGGCCAAAGTGTCGCGATGAAATACAAGGTGAGGAACAACAATCAGAGCGGCGGGCCAACGTCGGCCAACATCCAGGTCACGTTCCCCCAGCTCAGTGGCGTGATGAGCTGCCAAGGCAACTGCAACTTCACGCAGGAGATTCCCGCAGGCGAAGAGCGCGAGTACACCGCGACGCTGAATGCAGGCAGCGTACCGCCGGGCGAAACGCGCAACGGCGAGGTACGGATAACGGCGAAAATCGGCACCGAAAACGCCGACCCAGCGAGCCGCGACCTGTCCGTTCAGGGGCCTGTGCAGCAGCAGCCGCAGACCGTGCCGGAGGTCTCGGGTCAGGTCGTCGACGTCTACACCGGGAAGCCGATCGAGGCGGCGCAGGTCTCCATCCAGGACTCAGGAAACCCCCCGCAGACGTGGACGACCGGCACGGACAGCAACGGTCATTTCAAGATCACGTCGAAGCCGGAGAAGCCCATCTCGCCGGGGACCATCGCGTTCAGCGTCGAGAAGGAGACCATCCAGAAGTACACGCTGACCAAGCAGGCCAACGCGGGTCAGGCCTTGGTCGTCAAGCTCACCGTCGCTCCGATCTCGTCTCCGACGGTCGCGCCGTCGGGAGTGACACCCAGCGGCGGCACGGTCGATCCGAGCCTGTTCAACAGCGGCGAGACGCCATTGGCGAACGAGGAGGAGAGCGGGCTCTCCTGGATCCTCATCGCGGTCGGGGGCGTGCTGGTGCTGCTCGGCATCGGGGCGATCGTTCTGCTTTTCGTGCGGAAGCGCGACGACGGCGAAGGCGATGACGGCCGCCCACCGCCGAGGCGTGGAGGGCCGCCCGGGCCACCCGGTCGCGGTGGACCGCCTCGAGGTCCACAACCCGCGCGACGCGGCGGACCACCCGAGCGGACGACCGTAATGCGTGGGCCGGGCCACGATCCGAGGGGCGGAATGCGACCCGTCTCTCCTGGGCCGCGGGCTGACCAGACGATGATCGCGCGCTCGCCGTTGGCGGACGTACCGACCCAGATGCACAACCGCACGCCGCATGAGCAGACCGACCCGTACGGCCCGGCCGGGCGCCAGAATGGCGCCCACGGTGGGTACGGACCCGCGCCCCAGAGCGGCGGCGGCGGCTATGGTCAGCAGCCGAGCTACCCCGGTGGACCTCCGGCCGGGCCTCCAGCTGGACCTCCGGCCGGCTATCCGGGCGGGCAGCCGGGCTACGGCCAGCAGCCCGACCCCTACGGCCAGCCGTATGGGCAGCACGGCGGCCAGCCCGGCTACGGGCAGCAGCCAGATTCGTACGGCCAGCCTTATGGGCAGCAGCCAGACCCATACGTCCAGCAGGGTGGCGGGCACGACCAGCGCGGTCAGCGCTCGACCAACCCCGGCGACGGCCGTCGAGTCGAATGGCTCGACGACTAACAACCTCGATCTGCCGGGTGATCACTCTGGCCCGGCTCGTCCGCCAAGATCGCCATGATCATGAGCTCAGCGCCGCCAATCAGCGCCGATCATGACCTCCAAATCATGATCGGCGGGGGCTAGGGCCGGGGATGGGGGCGGGGCGCTAGGCGAAGAGGGTGGGGAGGGTGGTCGTGTAGGACTCGTGGAGCTCGTCAAGGGGGAGGTCGAAGAGGCCCTCGAGGGCGAGCACCGTGGACGGTGCGCGGACTGTTCCGAGCGCGACGCAGGGGACGCCCCGTTCGGCGGCAAGCGCCACGAAGGCCGTCTCCTGGCCACGCCGCGCCGATACGAGCACGCGGCCGGCAGATTCGCTGAAGAGATACACAAACGGGCTTTGATCGTCCGGCAGCGCGATCTGCGCGCCGAATCCGCGGCGCAGACACGACTCGACGAGCGCCTGGGCGAGCCCACCGTCGGAGAGATCATGCGCCGCGGCCAGGTGCCCCACCCTGGCTGCCTCGGCGAGCACTCCGGCGAGCCGCTGCTCGGCGGCGAGGTCGACGGCTGGCGGCGCGCCGCCCAGGTGGCGATGTGTTACGTGGGCCCACTCGGAGCCGGAGAACTCGTCGCGGGTGACGCCCAGCAGGTAGATCGGGTCGCCCGGGTTGGCGAAGCCCATAGGCACCCGCGACGCGACGTCTTCGAGAACGCCGAGCACCCCGACCACCGGCGTGGGGTGGATGGCCATCCCGCCGGTCTGGTTGTAGAAGCTGACGTTGCCACCGGTGACAGGGATGCCGAGCTCGTGACATCCGTCGGCCAGGCCGCGGACCACCTCGGCGAAGTGCCACATCACGCTCGGATCCTCGGGGGAGCCGAAGTTGAGGCAGTTGGTGACGGCGACGGGCGTCGCGCCGGTCACGGCCACGTTCCGATACGCCTCGGCGAGCGCCAGCTTCGCACCGGCGTACGGGTCAAGGCGCGCGAAGCGGCCGTTGCCGTCCACGGAGAGCGCCACACCGAGCCCGCTGACCTCATCGACGCGCAGCACGCCGGCATCCTCCGGCTGGGCCAGCACCGTGTTGCCGAGGACGTATCGGTCGTACTGTTCGGTGATCCACGTCTTGTCGCACAGGTTCGGCGAGGCAACCATGCGCAGGAGCGTCTCGCGCAACTCGTCGGAGGTGCTCGGGCGGGGCAGGGTCTCGGCACGGTCAGCGAGAAGCAGGATCCGGTCGGCCGGCTCGCGCATCGGTCGGGCGTATATCGGGCCGTCGTCGGCGAGGGACGCCGGTGGGACATCAACGACTACCTCGCCGCGCCACCAGATTCGCAACCGGCCGCCCTCGACGTCGGGCGAGACGACCTCACCGATCGCAGTCGCGAGCACCCCCCAGCGGGAGCAGATCGACACGACGACCGGCAAGTTCTCGGGCGTTACGATGAGCAGCATCCGCTCCTGCGACTCGGACGCGAGCACCTCCGGCGGGGCCATGGACGGTTCGCGCAACGGAACAAGGTCAAGGTTGACCGCCATGCCCGTGCCCGCGGCGGCGGCCGTCTCGGAGAGCGCACATGTGAGGCCCGCACCGCCGAGATCCTGGATTCCGACGACCAGGCCCGCGTCGTAGAGCTCGAGACACGCCTCGATCAGGAGCTTCTCCATGAACGGGTCGCCGACCTGCACGCTCGGCCGCCGTTGCTCGCTCTCCGCGTCGAAGGTCGCGCTGGCCAGCACAGAGACGCCGCCGATGCCATCGCGTCCGGTCTTGGCTCCAATGAGGACGACCATGTTGCCCGGGCCGTGCGCGGCCTTGCCCTGCAGCCGTCCGACTGGCAGCACTCCGACGCACAGGGCGTTGACGAGCGGGTTGCCCTGGTAGCACTCGTCAAAGACGACCTCGCCACCGATGTTGGGCAGCCCCAAGCAGTTGCCGTACCCGCCGATCCCCGCGACGACGCCGGGCAGGACGCGTTTCGTGTCCTCGTGGTCGGCGGCCCCGAATCGCAGCGGATCCATCACCGCCACTGGCCGGGCGCCCATCGCCAGGATGTCCCGCACGATGCCGCCGACACCCGTGGCCGCGCCCTGGTACGGCTCCACAAAGGACGGATGGTTGTGCGACTCTACCTTGAAGGTGACGGCGACCCGATCGGAGACCCGGACGACACCGGCGTTCTCGCCGATGCCGGCGAGCAAACGCTCCGACCGCGGAGCCTTCTCGCCAAACTGTCGCAAGTGGATCTTGCTCGACTTGTACGAGCAATGCTCGCTCCACATGATGGAGTACATGGCCAGTTCCGACTCGGTCGGCCGCCGGCCCAGGATCTGCTCGATGCGCGCGTACTCGTCGTCCTGAAGGCCCAACTCGAGGAACGGCTGATGCTCAAACGGCGTGCCGATGGCCCTCGAGACCGTGTCGAAGCCGACTTCCTTCCAAGTGGGCGCGGCCGCGGGGGGCGCCGCGCTGTCCGTACCCATAACCTCCGTCGGCTCGGCCGACGCGGCCTCGATCTCCGCGGGCGCGGGCGACTCTGAGGGCGCTGAGGGCTCTGGGAGCTCCATAGGCGCTGGGAGCTCCATAGGCGCTGGGGGCTCCGTAGGCGCTGGGGGCTCCGTACGCGCCGGCAGCTCTGTAGGCGCTGGTGGCCCCACGGCCTCCGGCGCATCCACGATCTGCGGCGCCGCTTGAGGGATCTCCGTGGCCTCCACCTCAGGGCCGGCAGAGGCCTCGTCCGGAGCTCCGGCGTCAGAACCGTCCACCATCGTCTCCGGTGTCGTAGTCATGCGGGCACCGCCTGGTCCGAGCCGAGCGGAGCGCCCGCGCCGGCGAGGTACTTGAGCACCGATGTGAAGAAGCCGAGACCGTCCAATGAAGGACCCGTGAGCTCATCGACCGCGTGCTCGGGATGCGGCATGATGCCCACCACGTTGCCCACGTCGTTGCGGATCGCGGCGATGTCGCGAAGGGATCCGTTGGGATTGCCACCCGCGTAGCGGGCCACGACTCGGTCTTCGGCCTCGATCTCGTCGAGCGTCCGTTGATCGGCGACGTAGCAGCCCTCACCGTTCTTGACCGGGATCAGGATCTCCTGGCCGGGCACGAACTGGTTGGTCCAGGCCGATCTGTCCGAGCCGATACGCAGCCTCTGGTCTCGGTTGCGGAAGTGCAGGTGCTGGTTTCTGGTCAGTGCGCCGGGCAGCAAGTGCGCCTCGCACAGGATCTGGAAACCGTTGCAGATTCCGAGCACCGGCATGCCGCCCCGTGCGGCGTCCGCGATCGTCTCCATCACCGCGGCGAACCGGGCGATCGCCCCGCAGCGCAGGTAATCACCGTATGAGAACCCGCCCGGAAGGATCACGGCGTCGACCCGGTGCAGGTCGGAGTCGGCGTGCCACAGCCGGACCGGCGTGGCCCCGCCGCGCGCGACGGCGCGGACAGCGTCGCGGTCGTCCAGCGACCCCGGGAAGGTCACGACGCCGATAATGGACTTCACGGCGCTGTCGCCTCGGCGGTGTCATCGACCCTGACGACGAAATCCTCGATCACCGGGTTCGCGAGCAACTTATCGGCGATGATGCGCGCCTGCTCGAGGTCGGGCTCACCCGAGAACTCGATCTCGATTCGCTTGCCTATGCGGACCGACGAGACTCCGTTGACACCGAGACGGGGCAGCGCGTTGGCCACCGCCTGGCCCTGCGGGTCCAGGATCTCGGGCTTGAGCATCACATCCACGACGACGCGAGCCATGGGTGCTCCTGACTGTGGGTCCGACTGGTCCGCAGCCCGCGGACGCCTCCGGCGCGGGCGTCCACAGCCTACCGGGCAAGCCTAGAACTCGGATTGCCCGCCTTTCACGCGCCGTACCGCAACCGGGTCGAGATTGGGTCAAAAGCCGTCAAGCGAACGCACCGACCGTCGTAATCAGGGCGAGCGCGGCGCAGATACTCGCCGCGGTGTAGCGAACCAGGGAGAGCCGGACATGGCGGAGCAGAACACGGCCGAGAAGGACCGCCGCGCCCGACACGCAGGCGAGCGCGGCCCAAGCGCCGAGGAACACGGGTATCGCCGGACGGCCGCTCGCGACGAGCCCCGCCGTGAACAGCTGAGACAGATCACCCCACTCGGCCGTGAACACGATCGCGAAGCTGGTCAGCGCCGCCCGGACGCCCTGTCGCGAGCCGTGGATCTTCTCGGAGTACGCACGCTCCGCCTCGGCCTCATCGGCGTCGGCGCTCCGGGCACCGCGGAAAAGGATCACCGCACCGACCGCGAAGAGCGCGGCCGCGACCAGTTGTACGGGACGCTCGGGCAGCAGCGTCAACAGCCGACCGGCAGCCACGGCGATGGCGCACTGAACCCCGAATGCGGCGACCACGCCGAGCCACACAGGCAGGGGCCGATAGCGCGTGGACAGGACGAGGGTGGCGATGACGGTCTTATCAGGCAGCTCGACCGGGACGATGAGCAGAAACGCGGCCAGCGCCGCAGTGATCCACTCCACGCCATCGGCCTTCCGCTCTTGCCCAGCCAAGCCGTCGTGATCGATTCTCGCATTCACACCTGGTGGCGCCGGCCGGGCGCGCGCATGATGCTGCGGTGAATGCCGGGCCTCCCTCGCCCCGTATCCGCCGACGCGCACCCAGATGGTCGGTGGTGCTCGTGGCCGCAGGGGTTGATCATATTGCCCCGGTGACCATGACCTGGAGGTCATGATCGACGCTGTTTTGCGGCGACCAGCTCATGATCATGAGGATCTTGAGCCGGGCCGCGCCATGTAGAGCGCGGCCTCGCGTCGATCCCGTAGCCTCGCCATACATCAAGGTCAGCGGATCGTCACGCTCGCGCGCCGAGGCTATTGGTCAGAGGATCGGTGCTGGTTGATATGAGCCGGCGTCTGGGTGGAGGGCGACGACGGCGACGATCCGGTCGACCACGGCTTGGACCTGCGAGGACGCAGCTCCGGCAAAGGATGAGGGATCCGCGACGAGCGCGTCGATCTCCGCCCGACTCAGACCCAACCGCGGGTCTGCCGCGAGCCGGTTGAACAGGTCGTTCTCGGCAGAAGCCTCCTCACGCATCGCTAGTGCTACAGCCACGGCATGCTCCTTGATGGCCTCGTACGCGGCCTCCCGCCCCACCCCGCGCCGGGTCGCCTCGACAAGAATCTTCGTTGTCGCTAGGAAAGGCAGGTAGCGATCGAGTTCGCGGGCGACCACGGCCCGGTATGCGCCGAACTCGTCGAGCACCGTCAGCAGCGTCTGGAACAGCCCGTCGCTGGCGAAGAAGGCGTCGGGCAAAGCCACGCGCCGTACGACGGAGCACGAGACATCGCCCTCGTTCCACTGATTGCCGGCGAGTTCGCCGACCATGGACAGATAACCCCGGAGCACGACTGCGAGACCATTGATCCGCTCACACGAGCGGGTATTCATCTTGTGCGGCATCGCCGATGATCCGACCTGGCCGGGCGCGAATCCCTCGGTGACCAACTCCTGGCCCGCCATCAGGCGAATGGTGGTGGCGAGGGAGGAGGGGCCGGCCGCGGCGTGGACGAGGGCCGCGACGACGTCGAAGTCGAGCGACCGCGGGTAGACCTGACCGACACTCGTCAGGACCCGCGAGAAGCCGAGGTGCCGCGCGACGGCGCGCTCCAGCTCGTCCAGCTTGGTTGAGTCGCCGAGCAGGTCGAGCTGGTCCTGGGCCGTGCCTACCGGCCCCTTGACGCCCCGCAACGGGTATCTCTCGATGAGTTCTGATATGCGGTCGTACGCGATGAGCAGTTCCTCGGCGGCGCTGGCGAACCGCTTGCCGAGGGTGGTCGCCTGCGCAGGCACGTTGTGCGACCGGCCGACCATTACGAGGCTCTCGAACTCCATCGCTCGGGTTGCCAGTCGCGCCAGGGCGGCGACGATTCTCTCCCGTACCAACCCGAGCGATGCCCGGATCTGCAGCTGCTCCACGTTCTCGGTGAGGTCGCGAGAGGTCATTCCCTTGTGGACATGCTCGTGGTCGGCGAGAGCCGCGAACTCCTCGATGCGTGCCTTGACGTCATGTCGCGTCACCCGCTCGCGGGCGGCGATGCTGTCGAGATCCACGTCGTCCACTACGGCGGCGTAGGCCTCGACAACGCCGTCCGGGATCTCGACACCCAGGTCACGCTGAGCGGTGAGCACGGCCAACCAGAGCCGCCGCTCCGCTCGTACCTTCTCCTCTGGAGACCAGATCCTCGCGAGCTCCGCCGATGCGTACCGCGCCGCCAGTACGTCGGGAATATCGGGCTTGGCCAGTCCGGTAGCGGTCACGCACCCCATTCTTGCGTAGCCTGGCGCACATGGAGATTCGGGTCGCGACCCCGGCGGATCTGGCGGCCGTGGTCGACATCATGGCCGGCGCTTTCTATCGAGACCCGGTTTGGGCATGGGCGTTTCCCGACGAGATACGTCGACGCGCTCAACACGAGGTTTGGTGGGGCTTCTTTATGCGCAGTGCGATGCGCTACGACGGCGTTTGGATGATCGACGGTGGGGCGGCCGCGACATCGTGGATCCCGCCTGGCGGAACCGAGTTGGCGCCGGAGGAGAAGGCTCAGGTCGAGCCGCTTGTACGGGACCTCCTAGGCACGAAGGCCGACCCTGTCCTCGAAGGATTGGCCCGATTCGATGAGAACTTCCCCTCGACCGAGTATTTCTACTACCTCACGATGTTCGGTACACACCCGTCGCGCCGCGGTGAGGGTGTCGGCATGCGCTTGCTAACCGCGAACCTTGCCCGCATCGACGCCGAGCACATGCCCTGCTATCTCGAGTCCACCAATCCGGTCAACGACAAGCGGTACCACAGCGTCGGGTTCGAGCGCCACGGCGAGTTCGCGATGCCGGACGGGGGTCCCACCGTCACAACGATGTGGCGCCCCGCCCGGTGACATCTCCGCCGTTGTGTTGTACGGCACGTTCGTTCCGCTGACGGCGATCCTGCGATGGGTCAGGCGGCGACCGGTTGCGGCGCCGGCGAGTCCGCGCCGGTCTTGCGTGGGTGGTGCTCCAGAGTGCGAACCTGACGGCTGGCCAGCATGCCCACGACCGCGATCAGGACCACGCCGGCCGCTCCGAGTAATGCCGGCCCGGGACCGATGGCCTCGGCGATCGGGCCAGCCGCCACCTGGCCGATGGGGACGGCGACGAACGAACCCAGTGCGTCGTAGGAGTACACCCGGGCGAGCTTGTCCGGCGGGATGTGCTCCTGGATCGAGACCTCCCAGGCGATGCCGAACTGCTCCAAAGCCACGCCGGTGACGAACGCGGTCGGCAGCAGCACCGCCGCGACCGGTGACACCGCGAGCGCGGCCAGGAAGAGAACCGGAACGGCGCAGGCGGCGACCCCGAACAGGAGAAGCCGGCGGACCTGCATCCGCATCGCGACGATCGCGCCCACGACCATGCCCAGGGTCTGGGTGGCCAGCACCAACCCCCACATCCGCCGGCCGATCGTCTCATCCGCGACGGCGGGGCCAAGAACGTTGAGCGCACCGACCTCGGCCGCGTTGAAGAAGCAGAAGCCAAGGACCACCACCCACACCCAGGTACGGGAGACGAACTCCCGCCAGCCCTCGTGAAGCTCCCTCAACGTGTTCGCGTGTGGCTCGGACCGGTCCCGGTAGGCCGGCACCCGCACGAATACGAATAGGCCGGCCGCGATGGCGAAGGTGCCCGCATCGACGGCGAGGCCCCAGCCCGGGCCGACGGCGGCGACCAGGATCCCGCCCATGGCAGCGCCCACGATCATCGCCGCGTTGATCCCGAGCCGGTTGATCGCGTTGGCCTGCTTGCGGATCTCCTCCGGAACCGTTTGTGCAATCAGCGCCGACGCGGCGGGAAAGGCGAACGCGGTAACGATGCCGTTGAGTGCGGAGAGCGCGATGAGCCGGGGAATCGTCGCCGTATCGGTGAGGACGAGAACGGCGACCAGGCCCTGACTGGCGGCAGCGAGCGAGCACGAGACCACCATGACGAGCTGCCGCGGGAGCCGATCGGCCACGACGCCACCGAACAACAGGAACACGACCGTCATCAGCGAGCGGGCGCCGACGACGAGGCCGAGGTCGCTCACGGACCCGGTCAGGTCCAGCACGGCGAAGGCGAGGGCGATCGGGGCGACGGCGTTGCCCAACATCGTGACGACCCGGCCCGCGGCAAGGTAGCGAAACGGCGCATAGCGCAGGGGGGCGAGTGAACCGCTCACGAGTCGGCATCCATCTCGAAGAGGGCGATGGTGGCGTTGATCCGGATCGTGCCGGCGGTACGGGGCGGCCGAGCCGCCAGATGCAGGGCGTCGGAGGCCGCCGCGACGCGTGCCCTGATCTCGCGCCACGCCTCCGGATCCACCCACAGCTCGGCATCGGCGAAGTAGCTATGGCCGGGGCTGTGCTTAACATGCTTGGCGCGGCGGCGAAGCTCGGTGGCCTGAGCTGCGTATATGGCCCGCCGCTGTGGCAGGTGAGCCGGCGTGCTCGCGCGCGGTGGCGCCTTGAGATCGCCTTCCAGGTCGTACCGGTAGCGCTTGGCGACGCCGCCACGGATACGCTCCTCGCCCGCTACCACGATCGTTTCGCTCGCGGCGAGCTGACGCAGGTGGTAGCTCGCGTTCGCGTGGGTCAGCTTCAGCTCCCGAGCGACCTCGGCCGCGGTCATCGGCGCACCGGTGAGCAGCGACAGGATCCGCAGCCGAATCGGGTGGGCGAGCGCGCGCAGCCGCGCGGTGACCTGGTCGCCGCTATCTCCCAAAGACATGCTTGGGAGTCTAGGCTCGCTCACAGCCACTGTCCAACGATCATTTGGGAGTCGAACCTGGATCGCCGTCTATGGTCGTTTGATCCGGCTCCGAAGGGATCAGCGCTCCAAGATCGCCGTCACTCCCTGGCCGCCGGCGGCACAGATGGAGATGAGGCCGCGCCCATTTTCGTGCCCCTCTGCACGCTCGGCGAGGAGCTTCGCCAGGGTCGCGACGATCCGGCCGCCGGTGGCCGCGAACGGGTGCCCCGCAGCCAGGGACGATCCGTTGACGTTGAGCTTTGTCCGATCGATTGTCCCCAGTGGAGCCTCGAGGCCGAGCCTCGTCTTGCAGAAGTCGGGATCCTCCCACGCCTTCAAGGTGGCGAGCACCTGTGACGCGAAAGCCTCATGGATCTCGTAGAAGTCAAAGTCCTGTAGCGTGAGGCCGGCCCGCGCCAGCATTCGAGGTACGGCGTACGCCGGCGCCATCAGCAGTCCTTCGGCGCCGTGTACGTAGTCGACCGCCGCGGTCTCACACTCGGTGAACCAGCCGAGGATTGGCAGCTTGCGTTGCCTGGCCCAGCTTTCGCTGGCGAGTAGGACCGTGGCCGCGCCATCGGAGAGCGCGGATGAGTTGCCGGCGGTCATAGTCGCCTCGGCCGCCCCCGGCCCGCTCGTCCCGAACACCGGCTTGAGCCGAGTAAGCTTCTCCAGCGTCGTGTCGGGACGAAGATTCTGGTCCCGCGTCAGACCGAGATATGGCGTCACGAGGTCATCGAAGAACCCCCGCTCGTACGCCGCGGCCAGGCGCTGGTGCGAGGCGAGGGCCAACTCGTCCTGGGCCTCTCGATCGATGCCCCACTCCCGAGCCGTGATCGCGGCATGGTCACCCATCGACATTCCGGTGCGGGGCTCGGCGTTGCGCGGGATGTCCGGCCGGAACGCCCGTACTGGATTGAGCTTCGTCGCCGCCCGGAGCCGATCACCTACCGAGCGCGCACGGTTGAGCTCAAGCATCGCCTGGCGCAACTCCTCATTCACCGCGAGCGGCGCATCCGATGTGGTGTCGACTCCGCCGGCGATGCCCGTCTCGATCTGGCCGAGGGCGATCTTGTTGGCGACGGCGATGGACGCCTCCAGACCGGTGCCGCAGGCTTGCTGGATGTCGTACGCCGGAGTGTGCGGGTCGAGCCGGGATCCGAGCACGCATTCTCGGGTGAGGTTGTAGTCGCGGCTGTGTTTGAGCACGGCGCCGGCGACGACCTCACCCATCCGCTCACCGGCCAGACCGAATCGCCCCACGAGCCCGTCCAGGGCCGCCGTGAGCATGTCCTGGTTCGACGCGTGGGTGTACGTGCCGTTGGAGCGCGCGAACGGAATGCGGTTGCCGCCGACGACGGCGACGCGACGTGTCTGCATTTCTCGACCCCCTCCTACCTACCCATGAGTAGGCTAGCGCCGTGAGCGATCGGTATTCCAGCTTCGCGAACTCCGCACCCGGGCGGGCCATCGTCAAGCGGCTTGGACTCCCCGAGCCACCCCCGCTCCGCCGGTACCGGCCCGGTGATCCACTGGTGACCGCCGCCGTTCGGTTGGGCGGGATAGGGCGGCTCGTCGGTCCGGCCCGGGACATTCTGCGTGGGGCTTCGGTCGAGCTCGACGATGCTTCTTCCCCCGGCGTGGTGACGCTCTCGGCGTTGGTCTTCGACGCGACGGACCTGCGCGAGCCGGCGGCCCTTCGCGGTCTGTATGACTTCCTCCATCCGCTCGCCCGGTCGCTGCAGACCGGCGGGCGGGTGGTCGTGCTCGGTACGCCGCCGGAGGCATGCTCCGCCGCGGGCGAGGCCGCCGCGCAGCGGGCGTTGGAGGGCTTCGTCCGCTCGGTCGGCAAGGAATTCGGCCGCGGCACGACAGCGCAGCTCGTCTACGTCGCGCCCGATGCGGAGTCCAATATGGAGTCGACGATGCGATTCCTGCTCTCGGCCAAGTCCGCGTACGTCTCCGGACAGGTGATCCGCATCTCACCAGCGGCCGCCGAAGCCCCGGACGACTGGGAGCGCCCGCTCGCCGGGAAAGTCGCCCTGGTCACCGGCGCCGCGCGAGGCATCGGCGAGGCGATCACACAAGTGCTCACCCGCGACGGCGCGCACGTGGTGTGCCTCGACGTTCCCGCGGCTGGGGATGCGCTCGCCGCGGTGGCGAACGGAGTGCGCGGTGAGACGCTGCAACTGGACCTGACTTCCGCACAGGCCCCACGCGTGCTTGCCGACCACCTGTCATCGAGACACGGCGGCGTTGACGTCGTGGTCCACAACGCCGGCATCACCCGGGACAAGACGCTCGCCCGGATGACCGAGGACCAGTGGGACTCGGTGCTCGACGTCAACCTGGTCGCGCAGGAGCGGGTCAACGACGCGCTCCTTGGTGAGAAACTCCTCCGCGCCGGGGGACGGATCGTCGCGGTCTCGTCGGTCAGCGGCATCGCCGGCAATCGTGGCCAGACGAACTACGCGACAAGCAAGGCGGGGGTGATCGGGCTCGTGGAGGCTCAAGCGCGGGCGTTGACGAAGTGGAGCATCACCGTGAACGCCGTCGCGCCCGGGTTCATCGAGACGGAGATGACCGCGAAGATGCCCATGATGCTTCGCGAGGCTGGCCGCCGGATGAACAGCATGTCCCAGGGCGGGCTGCCCGTCGACGTGGCGGAGACAGTCGCGTGGCTGGCCTCACCCGGATCGAGCGGAGTGACCGGAAATGTCGTACGAGTATGTGGCCAGTCCATCATCGGCGCCTAACCCGCTCGCCGTCCCACCCTCGCCCAACCCCCCCCCGCAAGTACGACCCGGGAAGTAAGGCGCGGGGGGGGGCCACCCCCCACCGCCGCCC
>JAXIPB010000214.1:0-16955 GCA_045403155.1 Micromonosporaceae bacterium | reverse complement strand
TCACCGAGGTGACGGCCGCCGGACCGTTCTGGGAGGCCGAGCCAGAGCACCAGGACTACCTGGAGAAGATCCCCGACGGATACACGTGCCACTACCCGCGGCCCAACTGGAAGCTACCCAAGCGCTCCGAATCGGTCCGCTGACTCGACCGTCAGCGCCCGTCGGTGCGCCGCAACCGCGGCCGTCGTTTTCTCGACCAGGGTCTGGCCGGCGCGGATGCACGTGCTCGCCTTCCGGTCGATGTAGACTAAGGTGCTAGCTAACTGCGGGAGGTGGAGCATGACGGCCGAAGCCGCGCATTTCAACATGCATGACGCCAAGACGCACCTATCCCGCATCATCGAGCGAGTGGAGCGTGGCGAGGAGATCATCATCGATCGCGCTGGTACCCCTGTTGCCAAGATCATTCCACTGGCTCGTCGAGTAAACCGAACGGCGGTGGGCTCGCTCGCCGGCAAGCTGGACCTCTCGGGGGATTGGGACTCGCCGCAGACCAATGCCGAGATCGCAGCCGACTTCGGTATCTCTTCGTGAGTCTTTTGCTCGATACCCACGTCGCGCTGTTGGGCCTCGTCGGTGACACCACGGTCGAAGAGGAATTCCTTGATCGCCTTCGGCACGACCCGGACATCTTCCTCAGCCCTGTCACCGTCTGGGAGATCACGATCAAGCAGAAGGCCGGCAAGCTCGCCGGCCCAGCCGACTTGAGCGAGCGGGTTCGCGACATGGGCTTTCGTGAGTTGCCAGTCACGCACGAGCATGCCATCGTCGCTGGTCGGCTACCGATGCACCACCGAGATCCGTTCGACCGCATGCTCGTGGCTCAGGCCATAGTGGAGGGCCTCACATTTGTGACGCGAAACCCTGACATTCATGGGTACGACGTCGACACGCTCGCCGTGTAGTCGGGCAACGGACAGCCATGCCGGATTGACATCCACGGCCGGGATGAGATGCCGGGCGAGAATCGCGAGACTCATGGGTTCATACGTACTCACCGGCGCGAACCCTTCACGCAGATCCTCCGACCACGCTGACCCGACCGTACCGACCCGGGGTGCCTCGTCGATCTGGTCGACCTCGACACGTAGACGATACCCTCACATCCGATCTTGCCGATCCGATGGAGCCGCCTCCAGGGCAGGGTGTTGGACCGCAGTTTCTGGCAGGACAGAGCGGAGGACCCGCGATGCATGTTGGCGAGTCCACCGGTGTTCTCCATAGATTGTCCGACCCATCTGGAACGATGTCCGCGTGGCCGAGACGAATGGCACCGCGCCGTTCTCACACGTACACGCGCCCAACTCGGCGGTGTACCGGGACATCATGGGCGCGTTCGGTCGCGCCAAGGAGCGCTTCACGGTTCATCTGCGACCGGAGGATGTGCGGGCCGATCTCGCCACTCCGCTGGATCTTGAGACGCTGACGGCGGCGCTCAGCAAACTCGTTGAATGGGGAAATCTCCGGGCAGACCCGGATACCGGACGGGTCACCACGGTCGAGGACTTCCACCGGGCCCGATATCTCTACCAGCTCAGTGCCGAGGGGGAGGCGGTCGAGCAGGCTCTTGCCGTCTACGAGCGGGCAATCGAGCGTCGGGCCGTGCTCCAATCCGTCGCGCTGTCGGACATCGCAAGCCTGCTGAGATCGCTGTTGGGCGTGCTTAACGAGAGCACCGCGTCCGGCGCGCCGCTCGACGCGGCCAAGTCCCATCTGTTACTGCTCAGCGTGACGGAGCGATTCGGCGGGCTCGCCGAGAATGCCCAGGCATTTATGGCGTCCCTGCGCCGGACAGTGGATCTCGCCGACGGCGACCTGCAGAGCTTCCTCGCCTACAAGGAGCGGTTGATCTCGTATCTGGAGCGCTTCGTCGGCGACCTCGCCAACCAGGGCGCGGAGATCGCCGGTCTTACCCGGGAGCTCGATCGGGCCGGCATCGAACCGCTGCTGGCGGTGGCCGCTAGGCGCGACGCGGCTGACGCGGCGCCTGGCCTGAGCGAAGCCGACGACGCGACCATGGAGGCCTACGCCAACGCGCTGCGCCGATGGACCGAGCGCTGGAACGGCTTACGGAGCTGGTTTGTCAGCGTCGACGCGCGCCGGCAGTCGCAGGCGAAGCTGCTGCGCTCCGCCGCGATCGCCGCAATCACGCAGCTCGTTAACGCGGCGAGGACGATCAATGAACGGCGGTCGGGTCGATCGGATCGGTCGGCCGACTTCCGTACGCTCGCCGCGTGGTTCGCCGAGGCGCCCGATGACGCGGCTCGGCACCGGTTGTGGCAGGCCGCGTTCGGCCTCGGCTCGGCCCGGCACCTGTCCGTGAGCACGGAGACTCTCGAGGCCTGGCGGGACGAGCCGCCGGGCGCATCGACGCCGTGGCGGGATGTGCCACCGGTACAGATCAGCCCGCAGCTGCGCAAGACCGGTTCGTACGAGCGGCGCGGTCAGCCCAACCGCGTGATCGACCGCTCGACCGGCAGGCGCCTGCTCGCCGAACGCGCCGCCCATGAATCGGCTCAGCTGGCCACAGCGCGGGCCCGACTCGCCACCGCGCACGCGGTACGGCTGTCGGCATTCGGCGAACTGGACACAGTGGAGTTCCGGATCCTGCTCGCCTTGCTCGGCGATGCCATGGCGGCGCGGGTGCCGGGCGAGCTCGACGTCACGACGAGCTCGTCGGACGGAACGATGCTGGTCCGGCTCACTGTCGTACCCGATGCGCGGCCGGTGGAGATCCAGACCGTCGACGGTGTGCTGCGCGGACCTGAGCATCTCATCGAGATCATTGACATGGCGTCGGCGTCCATGGCCGATGCGTCGGCGGGGTCCGCCCGATGAAACGAACCGGCATTCCCCACGAACGCGAGGCCCAGTTCCGCCATGCGGTGCGAACGCTGCTCGCGCGACCCCTGTTGGTCGCCGGGCTGGCAGACGAGCAGGACTTCCGGCTCGTGCGGGCTTACGCAGCCGAGCTGCGGTCGTGGTTTGATCGCGAGACCGGCTGGCGCTTGCTCGTCGATGCCCACTCGGCCCGGCTGTTCAAGACGACCGCCGGGACGGACGACACCCGACCGGCCCGCGACAGCCGCAGTCAGGCGCCCTTCGGTCGACGTCGTTATGTTCTGCTCTGCCTCGCACTCGCCATTCTGGAGCGCGCGGAGAGCCAGATCACGCTGGGTCGGCTGGCCGAGGACCTACTCGTCGCCGCAGCCGTGCCGGACATCGCCGGCACGGGAATCACGTTCAACCTCGAGCGGCGCGACGAGAGATCCGACCTCGTGGCGATCGCCCGCCTGCTGCTGGACTGGGGTGCGCTGCGCCGCGTTGCCGGCGACGAGGACGCGTACCTCGGCCAGGCCGGCGACGTGCTTTACGACGTCGATCGGCGCGTCATCGCCGGCCTGCTCGCGAGCACCCGCGGGCCGTCCACGATCGACGCGATTCCGTTCGAGCAGCGGCTCGAGGCATTGCTGGCCGAGCCCCGCCCAGACACCGAGGAACTGCGCAACCGAGCGCTACGCCACGCATTGACCCGCCTCCTCCTCGACGAACCCGTCGTTTACTACCGCGAGCTTGGCCCCGACGAGCTGAGCTACCTGCAACGGCAGCGCAGCCAGATCCTCGCCCGCATCACGGAGGCGACCGGACTGGTCGCGGAGGTTCGGGCCGAAGGGATTGCGATGGTCGATCCCGACGACCGTCTGACCGACGTCCGGATGCCGGCCCAAGGCATGCAGAGCCACCTCACATTGCTGCTTGCCGAATTCATCGCGGCCCATCCCGATGGAGTACGGCTCAGCGCGCTGCACGAGCAGACACGGACCCTCGCGCAGCGGTTCAAGTCGGTGTGGCGCAAGGACGCGACGGAGGCCGGCGCCGAGCACGCCCTGGTCGATCACGCCGTCGAGGCGTTGCGCGCCCTGCGGCTGCTGGCGGTGGGCACGGGCACGGACCCGGTGGTGACCGCACGGCCAGCGATCAATCGGTACGCACTGGCCGAGCCGAATGTTCGCAGATCCACAGTGGAGCTTTTATGAGTACGCCAGCGGACCTCCCCCGCCCAGCGCCCGGCCGGTGGCGGCCGCTGCGGATCGGGCTCATCGACCTGTTCTATTACGACATCGAGGAGTTCCATTTTCACGGCGGCAGTCTGTTGCTGCGCGGCAACAACGGCACCGGAAAGTCAAAGGTGCTCGCGCTCACGATGCCGTTCCTGCTCGACGGCGAGCTGGCTCCGCACCGGCTTGAGCCCGACGGCGACCGCGCCAAGAGGATGGAGTGGAACCTGCTGCTCGGCGGTCGCTACGAGCACCCGGAGAGGGTTGGCTACACCTGGATGGAGTTCGGTCGCTGCGACTCCGACGGCACGGAACAGTACGTCACGATTGGTTGCGGGCTGAAGGCGGCCGCGGGGCGCGGCATGGTGAGGCATTGGTACTTCGTCACGTCGCAGCGGATCGGACCGCAGCTATCGTTGCTAACGCCAGCTCGAACGGCGCTAACGAGGGAACGACTCAGGGAGGCCATCGGCGATCGCGGCCTGGTCTACGACCGCGCGGCCGACTACCGGCGTGCCGTCGACGAGGCCCTGTTCGGCCTCGGCTCCCGGTACGACGCGCTGGTCTCGCTGCTGATCCAGCTTCGGCAGCCGCAGCTGTCAAAGCGACCGGACGAACGGCTGCTCTCGCGCGCGCTGACCGACGCGCTCCCACCCCTGGATGAGAACCTCATCGCGCAGGTCGCCGAGGCATTTCGCGGGCTCGACGACGAGCGGGAGGCACTTCATGGCCTACACGACGTCCGACAGGCGGCCGACCAGTTCCTCGGTACGTACCGGCGCTATGCGCGCACAGCGGCCAAGAGGAGGTCGAACGCGCCTCGCCGGACGCACAGCCAGTACGAGCAGACCACACAGGCTCTGAACGGGGCCATCCGCGACCACGCCGAGGCAGAGCGCGAGCTTGCCGAGGCAACAGAGCGCCTGCAGGTGCTCGCCACCGAACGAACGCGGCTGGAGACGCGGCAGCGCACGTTGTTGGAAAGCCCGGAGGCGCGCTCCCGCGAGGAACTGGGATTCGCTAAACAACATGCCGAGTCTCTGACGGTAGCCGAGGAGAAGCGGCACGCGGCCACCCAGCAGTTCGAGTTTGACGTCGCCAGGCGCAGCAAGCAGTTGGCGGCGTGTACCGACGAACTCGCGGCCGCCGCGAACGCCGTGGCCGACGCAGACAAGACCGCTGGTGGCTCGGCCGAAGAGGCCCGGGTGAGCGACCGGCACTCGGCCGGCGTCGCGAACGTGCTCACCGCCGGACCCGACGCCTATCCCCGGGCCCGACGGAACGGCGAGGAGACGATGAGGTGGCGCCGGGAGACGCTCGAAAGGCTGGAACTACTCATCACCGCGGCCGAGGCGGCGGACCGTAAGCTCGCCCAGGCCAGGGACGAGGAGGATCGCCGCCGGACGGAGCTGGCCGACGCGGGGGCCCGGGTCACGGCAGCCGAGGAGAGCATCGCCAACGCCGCGGCGGAGCTGGTCTCCGCGATGCACGCCTACCTGGCCCGGCTGGTCCTGGTGCCCGTCCCGGATCCGAGCACGCTACTGTCCACGTTGGAGGATTGGGCTACGACGGCCGAGGGAAACAACCCGGTGAGACGAGCTGTTCAGGACGCCGCAGACAGGGTCAACCGCGGTCTGGGCGCCCGACAACTCGGCGTCGAGCAGGAACGCGACGCGGCGATCCAACAAGTCCGGCGCATCGACGAAGAGCTAGCCATGCTGCGCGCCGGCGGGCATTCGGCGCCACCCACGCCGTACACTCGTGCGGCTGATGCCCGGCACGGGCGGCCGGGCGCCCCGCTTTGGAGAGTCATCGACTTCGCACCGGACGTGCCGCACTCGGACCGCGCCAGGCTTGAGGCCGCACTTGAGGCGGCCGGACTGCTTGATGCGTGGGTCTCTCCGGCCGGCGTACTTCTCGGTCCCGACGACGAGGACGTGTTGCTGCTCGGGCGCGGGCCGGTCGAGCCGAATCTCGCGACCGTACTCGTACCGGCGCTCGACCCGGGCGACGAGGCCGCCGCGATGCTCTCCGACGAGCTTGTGCGGAACATCCTCGCCGGGATCGGATTCGGACCACAGTCCGCAGCGGACACGCGGGTCGCTGCCGACGGAACCTTTCGGATCGGCGTCCTGGAGGGCCGCTGGCACAAGGACTCGGCCGCCCACATCGGAGAGGGCGCCCGGGAGGCAGCCCGCCGCGCCCGCATCGCCGAGCTCGTTGACGAGCATGAGCTTCTCGAACTCATCGTGGCGGACTGCGCGTCCCGGCTCGCGGAGCTCAGCGGGCAGCTCGCGACGGTGGCCGACGAGCGCAGCGGGCTGCCCGACGACACCGGAGTCCGCGACGCGCACACCACCGCACGCTACGAGCGGATCGCACTGCAGCGGTCCGAGCAGGCGGTGCAGGCCGCGTCGGAGACGGTGGCGACCCAGACCGGGGCGACCTCCGCCGCTCATCGCTCGTCCGAGGAGTTCGCCGATGACGTCGGCCTCACCGCGACGCGATCTGAGGTCGGCAAGGTCAGATCGGCTCTGGAAACGTACGGGTACGCGCTGGCCGCGCTCTGGCCGGCACTGCGGGAGCGGGACCTGGCGGAGATCGCTCTCGCGGGCGCGCGGCAAGAGCACCGGGAAGCCGAGCACCGTCACGCCGCCGCCCAGGACGAATACCAGGAGGTCACGCAGCAGGCTGCCGCGGCGCGTGAGCGTTACGAAACGCTTCGGTCCACTGTGGGGGTTGCGGTCCAGGAGCTACAGCGTCGCCTCGATGAAGTCGCGGCGTCGCTCGCCGGGCGGGATCGGGCGGAGAAGGAGACCCGGGCGATCGAAGCAGCGGCTCGGTCCAATCAGGGCAACGCCCAGGGGCGGCGAGACACGCTTCGCGGGACATTGAACACCATCGAAACGGATCGGCAGACCGCGATCGAGTCTCTTCGGATCTTCGCCAGCACCGGACTGCTGGCCCTGGCGTGCCCCGATCTGGACCTGCCCGACCCGGCAATCGAGTGGGCAGCCACCCCCGCGGTCGCGCTCGCGCGCGCGATCGACCGTGTCCTGGCCGACCTCGACGACGGCGACCGGCGATGGGAGCTTGACCAGCAGGCCGTGAATGCCGCGATCAAGTTGCTGGCGGACGGCCTTTCCCGGCACGGCCATCGGGCCACGATGACCGTACGCGATGACGCGATGCTCGTCGAGGTTACGTTCCAGGGTCGGACGCAGCAGGTGGCGGAACTGACCGACGCGCTCGACGAGGAGATTTCAGAACGGGAGCGGGTACTGTCCGCCCGGCACCGCGAGATCCTCGAGAACCAGCTTGTCAGCGAGGTTGCAGCGTCTCTGCAGGAGTTGGTCTCCGCGGCCGAAGTACAGGTTGCGGCGATGAACGCGGAGCTTGCGGCGCGTCCGACCTCGACCGGTATGCAGCTGCGCCTGGTCTGGCGCGCCGCGGCCGGCGCGCCCGCCGGCCTCGCTTCGCTACGGGAGAAGCTGCTCCGGCAGAGCGCTGATGTCTGGACCGCCGATGATCGGCGTCGACTCGGTGACTTCCTCGAGGAACAGATCAAGGCGGAGCGGCTCCGCGATGCCGCCGCCACCTGGGTGGAGCAGCTTACCAAGGCCCTAGACTACCGATCCTGGCACGAGTTTGCAATTCAGCGCCGCCAGGACGGGCAGTGGCGCTCCGCCACGGGACCCGTCTCCGGCGGCGAGCGGGTGCTGGCGGCCAGTGTGCCGCTCTTCGCCGCCGCCTCGTCCTACTACGCTTCATCCGGTAATCCGAAGGCACTGCGGATCATCGCCCTCGACGAGGCCTTTGCCGGCGTGGACGACGACTCGCGAGCGAAGTGCCTAGGACTACTGGCCAACTTCGACCTCGACGTCATGATGACCAGCGAGCGTGAGTGGGGTTGCTATCCCGAGGTGCCCGGACTGGCGATCGCTCAGCTCGCTCGACGGGAGGGCATCGACGCCGTACTCGTCACGCCGTGGCGCTGGGACGGACGCGTACGCACACCGGTCCCGCGCCCGGTCCCGTACGTCCCGGAACCGGTGATGACAACCCAGGCCGACGAGCTCGATCTCTTCTCGTAACGTTATGTCCAATGTAGACTTTGATCGGTTGCGGCGGCTGCTGGGACGTGACGAGACCCGCTGGTTGGTGGAGCGCGTCCGGGCCAGGATGGAACGAGGCCAGCCGTTGACCGGACAGATCTCGCTCGCCGCACCGACGGCAGCCCAGCGGCGGGCCGTCGAGACGCTACTCGGCCGACCGCCCAGGCTGGGTCGTTCTCTGACAGTGTCGCTTGGGAATCTCGATGACGTCGTCCGGCGGAGCGGGATCCACGCCGACGGCCTTTGGGGGGCCGTCATCACACTCGGTGGCCCGGTCACCGTCCGCCCAGATGCGCTAGCCGCAAGGGACGCCGCGTGGCAGCGCGCGCTCGCGCCGCTGGCCAAGGTCGTTGTCGAGCGCCCCATTCTGCGACCGTGGTACGACCGGATCTCCGCCCAAGGCCTGGTGAAGCGGCTATGCCTAAGCCCCGACGCGGCCGTGCCGGTGGTTGAAGCGACCGCCCGCCTCCTGGGTCTGCTTCCGGTATCGGGGACGCCCCTCGGGCAGATGGCAACGACGGTTGCCGGCGACGCCCACGGACTCGATCCCGGCCGTCCACTCGCGACGATCGTCCTATCCGCCATCCGGCACACGTGGTGGGTCGGCCCGACGCTCGACGCATCGCCGGCGCAGCGACGACGGGCCCTTTGGGACTGCGTCGG
Source organism: Micromonosporaceae bacterium (assembly GCA_045403155.1). GTDB lineage: Bacteria > Actinomycetota > Actinomycetes > Mycobacteriales > Micromonosporaceae > JAXIPB01. The sequence continues at coordinate 8,119 of JAXIPB010000214.1, read as the reverse complement.
AGTAGTTATCGATGAACTTTCGTCCACAGTGCTCGCGCTGAACCTCCCCGTCCCCAACTTTGCCGGCGATGCGGGGCTCGGTCGGCTACTCGTGGCCGCCCACGAATGTGGTGAGCCGGTGGTGTTGACGCTGCGCCAGCTCACCCGCCACCGCGTCCCATTCGACCCCGGTTCGGTGTTTGTGTGCGAGAACCCGTCCGTCGTTCTGGCCGCCGCGAACGCGCTCGGACCCCAATGTCCCCCGCTCATCTGCGCGAGCGGACAGCCGACGGCGGCCGTGTTGAAGCTGCTCGAGCAACTCGAGGCCGCCGGGTGCACGCTCATGTACCACGGAGACTTCGACTGGGGTGGCATCCGAATCGCGAACCTGTTGTGGAGTCGATTCGCCATGCGGCCGTGGCGTTTCGACGCGGGATGCTATGCCAGCCGAGTCGACGTCGGTCGGCGGGCACTGACTGGTCAGCCTGTGGTGGCCACGTGGGATTCGGACCTCGGGCCAGCAATTTCGCGCCACGGCGTCCGCGTCGAGGAGGAGGCCATCATGACCGACCTCCTGGCTGACTTAGCCAACCTGGCCACACGGTCCGCGGAAAGCTGAGCGTGTAGCCATATTCACCGCCTCGACCCCGGCGAACCTGCAGAGCCAGGCGTGCAGAACAGCCCTGCATCGGCTTGTGAGAGCACGACATAATGTGCAAACACGGTCAGAGACGGCGTTTGCGTCCAGCACCGGTGGTGTAGCTCCACCACAGCAGGTACCATTGCACCATGGCACTTAACATCAAGGATCCGGAGACCGAGCGGCTCGCCGCCGAGGTCGCCGCACTTGCCGCAGAGACCAAGACGCGGGCCATCAACATCGCCTTGCGAGAACGCAAGGCTCGTCTTGTAGTCAGCCAAACAATCGCAAATCGCGGCGACCGTCTGCGCCGGTTCCTCACCGAGGAAGCGTGGCCCCAGGTTCCCCACGAGGTGTTGGGTACGCCGCTGAGCAAGGCCGAACGCGAACAGATCCTCGGCTACGGACCGGAGGGCGTGTGATCGTCGACAGCTCGGCCGTGGTTGGAATCTTGCTACGCGAGCCGGGCTGGGAGACGTTGCTTGATCACATCGCCCTCGCAGATCCTGCGCCCGGGATCGGCGCGCCGACGCTCGCCGAAGCCGGAATAGTCCTTGCCGCCCGACTAGGCATACCGGGCAAGACGCTGCTCGCACGATTCGTGCAGGAGAGTGGCATGCGGCAAGTCGCGTTCACCGCGGACCACTGGATGGTTGCGATCGATGCCTTTGTGCGGTACGGCAAGGGCCGTCACCCAGCGGCATTGAACTTCGGCGATTGTTTGACGTACGCGACCAGCCGCTTGGCCGATGAGCCATTGCTGTGCATCGGCGACGATTTCTCCAAGACAGAACTTTCCCTCGTCATCGCCTGAGACGGCTAACCGCCGGGCGCGTTCTCGCGAAGTGACACCCATCGTCGGGTGGCGGATGAAGGACAGAGCCTCGACATCGATGGCGCCGCGTACTAGACCGGACTCGCAAGCGTCATTGCGCTCGGAGGGGCACCAACATGCGGCTTCGAAGTGCCATCGTCGTACTCGCCACAGCAGCCGTACTCGCCACAGCGGCCGGAGTGCTGCTCGGCCACGCCTCCGGCGCATACGCAGCCGATGATGGCGACCTCGGCGTCCAGGTTCATGGCGATGAATCCGGTCGGCCGGTCGTTGCCCTGACCAACCGCGGCACACAACCGTGTCAGGTGGTCTCGGTGGCCGAGGGGACCGTTGTGGTCACACGTGCTGATCAGGACGGCAAACCGATCGAGGCGATACCTATCGTCCCGTCGTACGACGACGACCTGGGCTACCAGCTGTCACAACGGCTGACCACATTGGCCCCTGGTGCCTCGATCGAGCTTCCGCTCACTGTTGTCGCCGCCGGACCCACCGGGCATGCCCTTCGGACCGTCTCCTGGTCGCCGATGGCCGCCATTGGTGCGCTGCATCCATACGATCCAACGAAGCCACTCGCCATCGAATTTGCGTACTCCTCGCCCATAGCCGTGAACTCGGGTGCACCGCTTTGCGCCCCTGTCCAAAACACCGGCACATCCACCCCGTCGGCGGGCTTGTCGCGATCGACGCTCTTTTTCGTCGCGGGCGCTGGCGCCGCGGTCCTGCTGCTCGGTGTGGTCCTTGTCGTGATCCTCCTCCGGCGGAGGCGTCGACCCGTCGCGGGCGCTGTGGCCGTCGTCATCGCGCTCGGCGTTGCGGTGGGCTGGCGACCCGAGCCTGCCAACGCCAAGATCGTCCCGAGCTCCGATGTAGGGACCGCGGTCGCCGACTGCCTGGCGAGCATGCGCGCTCCGGGAGGGGACCCGCGGGGCATCCTACCGAAGCTGGAAGACCCATCGGTCAATGTCAACATCTTGCTCGACACTTCGGGGAGCAATGGCGAGAACCGCCTCGACCCCAACAACATTTTCGTCTACTGGAACCCGAACGATCGGCGACCCTACGCGGATGGCGTGCCCCGCGAACCGTGCGACTCGCTCTACCACGAGCTGTACCACGCCTTCGAGGACACCACCACGCAGGGCGTCGACCTACATGAATGCATCACCGCCGACGGCAAGCACTGGGGGATCTCCATCAAGGAGGTCAACGCCACGAAGGCGGAGAACGCGCGCCGCCGCAACTTCGGTCGCAAAGAGCGTACCAAGTACGGCGACGACCCTCTCCCGCCGGGAGACTGCCGGCCATCGAAGCCAGACGATCCACTATGCCACCCGGCCAGGGGATGCCCCAAACCTCCGCAGAAGCCGGCGCAGTCCGCCTCTGACCCGCACCTGAGCACCTTCGACGGTCGCCGGTACTCCTTCCAGGGCATGGGTGAGTTCGTCGCTGCCCGCGACACAGCCGCCGCCGACTCGACGACCGCGTTCCAGATCCAGGTACGCCAGCAGCCATGGCCACTCAATCGGCTCGTGACCTTGAACACCGCGGTCGCCGCAAACGTCGCCGGCGACCGCGTCGAGGTCCGCCTCGACAACGGTCGGCTGGTGCTGCTCGTCAACGGCTCCGAAGGCTCGCTTGCGTCCGCCTCCCTGCCCAAGGGCGGCGGACTGATCTACACGCAGAGAAACGCCGGCGACATGATCACGGTTGACTGGCCGGACACCTCGTACGCGCTGATTGCGGCGAACCGGACCTCGCTCACCCTGATCGTCGTACCCGCCGCCGAACACGCTGGGAAACTCGCCGGACTCCTTGGCAATAACGACGGCGACGCCGCCAACGACCTGTCAACCCGGGCCGCATCCACCGAACCACCCAGCCACGACGATCTCTACCCCGGATACGCCGACAGCATGCGCATAACCCAGCAGAGTTCCCTGTTCACGTACTCCCCCGGTACGAGCACCGAAACCTACACCGACCGCACCTTCCCCGACCGGATGCCCGAGCACCTGCCCAACCAGGCGTGGGCCGAGTCCCTGTGTCGACGATTCGGCGTCACCGACCCCGTATCGCTGACCGAGTGTGTCATCGACATCGCCAACACCGGGACGGCAGACTTCATGGCCGCCTCGGTAGCCGCGCAGAGTGTCGCGGCGAGCTTCCGGGTCGGTGGCTCCGGCGCCACAGTCGGGATCACCCAGCCGGGTCAAGTTTCCACAGTTACCTTCGCCGGCACGGCTGGACAGAAGCTCTATGTCGATGTCGTGTCCAGTACATTGCCCGACGTGTGCGGCGTGCTCGCGCTCAAGGACCCGACGGGCAAGGTACTCGGTACGGGTTGCATCATCAAGGGCAAGGGCGGCATCGACGCGGTGACGTTGCCGGCGACGGGCACATACGCGGTGGTCGTCGATCCACCCGGCGACGCGATCGGCGAGGTGACCCTGCAACTGCTCACACCCACCGACCAGCAGTCCGACCTGGAGATGGACGGAGCCGAGGTGACCGTGTCCATCACGGTAGCGGGCGGAACCGGCCGGCTGACATTCGCCGGCTCCGCCGGGCAGGCCGTCTTCGTCGACGTCGTGTCCTCCACGCTCGAGAACGCATGCGGCGTCGTCTCCATCCACGATCCGACCGACCACGTCCTGTCGAGCGGGTGCATCATCAACGGCACCGGCTATGTCGACCGGACCGTGCTGCCGACCACCGGCACGTACACCGTCGTGGTCGACCCCGCCGGCACCCGGACCGGTCAGGCGCGGCTGCGATTGATCCATTCGATCGATCACAACGCCACTATCAGCCAGGATGGCCCGGAAGTGGCCGGGCCCGTCGGCCGGGCCGGTGCGCTTGTGCAACTGACCTTCACCGGATCGGCTGGCCAGAACGTCTTCGTCGATGTCGTATCCACGACGCTGCCGAACCAATGCGGCGCCGTCTTCATCCGCGACCCCGCCGGGAATGTCCTTCACTCCGGTTGCGTGATCAACGGAAGTGGTTTCGTGGACCGCACGCTCCTCCCTCAGGCCGGCATCTACACGGTCGGGGTCGATCCCGTCGGGAACAACATCGGCGAGGTGCGCGTGCGCCTGATCCGGGCCGCCGACCAGGCGGGAACGATCACCATTGGCGGACCGAGTGTCACGGCGAACGTGGCCAAGCCCGGTTCCGTGGCGCGCTTTACCTTCACCGGCTCGGCCGGGCAGAAGGTGATCCTCGACGTGACATCGTCGACCATTGAGAACCAATGCGGCCTGCTGTGGTTGCGCGACGCCTCGGGCGCGCGGCTGGCGTCGGGCTGCATCATCAACGGAGTCGGTGACATCGATGCCTTTACCCTGCCGAGTTCGGGCACGTACGCGATCGAGGTCGATCCATCCGAGAATGCGACCGGACAGGCCACGCTTCGCCTCCACAGCTGATCGTGGGCCCACCTGTCAACGGCAACCGGCAAGGGAGGTGGCCGCGGCGCACGGCCGAAGAGGAGTTCCTTGATCGCTTTCGGCACGATCCGGACATCTTCCTCAGCCCGGTCACGTTCTGGGAGGTAACGATCAAGCAGAAGGCCGGCAAGGTCGCCGGCCGCTCGACGTGGGTACCGACGTTGCTGTTATTCGAGCGAAATTCCAGCAACAGAGTTACCTACGTCGGTCGCGGTGATCCACAGCAGGGACCAGGGCGCTAGCCCCACCGCAGACCACCGTCGGGGATAGCGCTGTGGAGGTGGCGCGCCGGCGCCGTATGGAGTCCGGTCGGCAAAGCCCGCGTTCACCCATGGGCCGCAAGGGCACGCAATGGTCCGAAACTACGGATGTGAGGGTGCGGGCGGAGCGCCTTCGAGCTCAAAATCAAGCCTGTCGATGTAGCACCAGTACCAATCCTCGCCGGGCTCGTACGATCGGATGATCGGGTGTCGTGCGGTTCCAAAGTGGGCAGTCGCATGGCGCAGCGGTGAGTTGTCACAGCAGCCAACGTGCCCGCAGAATTGGCATACCCGCAGGTGCACCCAGTCTCGCCGGCCGATCGCCAGACAGTCCTGACAGCCACTCGAGGAGGGCACTACATCTGTGATCTGGTCGAGATGTGTGCAGGTCTTCCCAGCCACGTCGCCCCCTCCGGAACGAGGTCGTTACTCCATCTACCCACACTGGCGCAGGCCGTGTAGGTAGAGTCCAGAAAATTCCGAACGGCCCGTCTCGGATCCGGAGACGAGCGGACCGCGTCGTAGGGCAGGATGAACTCCCCGAGCTGCTTGTCCCAGCCGGCCTCACGAGGTTCGACCGGAACATCCTCGAGCGTGTCCGGCTTCGGATACAGGTAGGCGTAGAAGGCCGGCTGCGGGAACTGCTCGTGACCGGGCCAGAATCCGGCACAGATCTGCTCGGCATCCGCGCTGCGCCGGTAGATGATGCCTGCATCCGCCGGTGGAGTCGCAGGTCGGCCCGAATAGCGAGTCAGCGCGAGGTCGAACGTGCCCCAGAAGAAGTGCACCGGCGAACTTCTGCCGAGGAAGCGGGCTCGGTGTTCCTTGAGAATGGTATCCACCCCGGACAGAACCAGGAAGAACCGGTTCGCCCACTCGCGATCATATGAGTCGTGCGTCCAGTCGTCTTCGAAGGGAATGGGATCGGAAACCTCCGAAGGCGTGCCGGAGATCGAAACGTCAACTCCCAATCGCCCGAGTGCATCGACGACGCTCCGATAGAAGTCAGCGACAGCGCGGGGCCGCAGCCTGATCACTTCCTTGCCGCCATCGCTGGTCCGCAGGAGCAGCTCGTGATCGACCAGATCGAACTCCGCGTCAAACGTGCGCGGGCCCGTCGGCACGACCGACGTGGTAAGCCCTCGGGCGGTGACGTAGAGCGGGACGTGGGCCCACTGAAGTTCGGCCGGCGAGAGCGCGAGCCGGACCTTGCCAAGGATCTGGGTGTACATGTGCAACGTGTCGCGGGTCTCGCGCCAGTCGTCGTATGGCAACGCAGGCCATTCCTCCATGGCTACCTCGATCTGCAGTTTGCGGTCCGCACGTCCCTTGAGGTCACGATAGGTCGGCTGGGCGCTTTCGGCCTGCGGTTCGGGTTAGCCCCGCGGTCCGAAGCGGGATTGCTCGTATGGCCGCTGTCACCCGGTGAGGCGTCCTATGGTTGGCAATGGGCGGCAGTGCTCAATCGCGAGCTGGAGGCACGAAATCGCCGCGGTATGAGGCGGATGGTCCTCGCTCGACGTCGAATGAGACTAAAACGTAAGGAGACCGGCATGGCTGTCACGACCGAAGCGTCGGCGAGTGCCGCAGGGATCCGGCCGTTCAGGATCGAGACTTCCGATGCGGAACTCGAGGCACTGCGCGGCCGCATCGCTGCGACCCGCTGGCCGCACAAGGAGCTCGTCGAAGATCGGTCGCAGGGCGTGCAGTCGGCGACGATTCACAAGCTCGCGGATTACTGGGCATCAGATTACGACTGGCGCCAGTGCGAGTCGAAACTCAACGCGCTACCGCAGTTCAAGACCGAGATCGACGGGGTCGACATCCACTTCATCCACGTGAAGTCGCCGCACGCGGACGCCCTGCCGCTGATCATGACGCACGGCTGGCCCGGCTCGGTCGTCGAGCTGCTCGAGACCGTCGGCCCGCTCACCGACCCGACCGCGCATGGCGGACGCGCCGAGGACGCGTTCGACCTCGTGTTGCCGTCCCTTCCGGGCTACGGCTTCTCCGGCGAGCCGGCCGAGCTCGGCTGGAACGCCGGCCGCGTCGCGATGGCGTGGTCAGAGCTGATGCGCCGCCTCGGCTACCCCCGCTACGTCGCCCAGGGCGGCGATGTGGGTGCCCTAGTCACCGACGCGATGGGCCGCCAGGCGCCCGAAGGGCTGCTCGGCATCCACGTGAACTTGCTCGTGACGGTGCTGGCCGGCCCCCAGCCGGCGGAGTCCGAGCAGGAACGCGCGGCGGCGGACCAGGTCGCCACATTCAGGGAGAGCGGCTTCGGCTACTTCCTGGAGATGGCCACGCGGCCGCAGACGATCGGCTACGCCCTGCTGGATTCACCGGTCGCACTGGCTGCCTGGATGCTCGACCACGACACGGACAGTTACTACAAGATGTCCCGGGCCTTCGTCGACGGCAAGCCCGTGGGCAATCTCACCCGGGACCACATCGTGGACAACATCACGCTGTACTGGCTGACGGGCACCGGCGACTCGGCGGCCCGGTCGTACTGGGAGGACGGATTAGCCCTGGCTCAAGCACTCGCGTCCGGCCAGGCTCCTCCCGAGGCCTCGCTCCCGGTCGGCTTCACCACCTTCCCCGGCGAGATCTGGCGGACCCCGCGCAGCTGGGCCGAGAAGGCCTACCCCAACCTCACCTACTTCAACGAGGTCGACAAGGGCGGCCACTTCGCCGCCTGGGAAGAGCCGGAACTCTTCGCGAGCGAAGTCCGCGCCGCGTTCCGGGCGCTTCGCTAGATGACTGCGCCAACCGTCGGCCCAGTGTCACGACTGTCCTGACTGGACGTTCCGCTTGGCCCGCGCCATTTCACCGTGAGCCGCGAGCGAGCCACAGCGCGGGAGCGTCCTGTATGGCCCGGATCACCGATCCGGCCGCGCCGACAACCGTGGCGGTCGGTCCCAGCACCGAGGCGCGTACGGTGACCGGCGCC
>JAXIPB010000260.1:0-10633 GCA_045403155.1 Micromonosporaceae bacterium | reverse complement strand
GGCGGATTCTAGGGTTCAGTGCAACGAGTGAAGTTGTCTGGATCTTGGAGGCTCTGGTGGCGAGGCCGGGCGTGATTACGTTTGCTCATCGGCAGATTTTGGAGGCGCAGTGGCGGCGCGGCCGGACGATTACGAGCATCGCCGAGGTGCTGGGCGTGGCGGTTTCGACGGTGTCGCGGGAGCTGCGCCGGTACAACTCGGCCCAGCACGGGTTTAAGAATCCGCTGCTCTACAGCCTGCCACCGGGCCCGGCACGACAGCCGTACCGCAACGGGTACCGGGCCGATACGGCACAGCGACGGGCCGACCGCGCGCGGCGCCGGCCCAAGCGAGCCAAACTGGTTGATGACAGCGAGCTTCGCCGGCTGGTCATGTTGGGCCTTGAGCAGCAGTGGTCCCCGCAGCAGATCACGGGCTGGCTGGCCAGCACGTTTCCCGATCGGCCGGAGTTGCGGGTGTCCCACGAGACGATCTACCAGGCGATCTATCTGCAGTCACGCGGCGGCCTGCGAGCCGAGCTGACCAAGCAGCTCGCGCTGCGATCGGGCCGCACCGAGCGGCGCCGACAGTCCCGGTTGGCCGATGCCAACCGTGACTCGCGCCGGCCGTGGCTGGGTGAACTGCACATCTCCACCCGGCCGGCAGAGGCCAACGACCGCAGCGTGCCCGGCCACTGGGAAGGTGACCTGCTCATCGGCGCCCGCGGCAAATCGGCCATCATCACGCTGGTGGAGCGGGCCACCCGGTACGTGCTGCTGGGCAGCCTGCCCGACGGCCGCGACAGCGAGGCCGTGATCGGCGTGCTGAGCCGGCTGGCCGAACGGCTCCCGCAGCACTTGCGCCGGTCGCTGGCCTGGGACCAGGGCACCGAAATGGCCACCCACGCCAAGTTCACCGTCATCACCGGCTGTCCGGTGTTCTTCTGCGACCCGCACTCACCGTGGCAGCGCGGCACCAACGAGAACACCAACGGGCTGCTCCGCCAGTACTTCCCCAAGGGCGTGTTCGACTTCAACACCATCGACCAGGACGGGCTGGACAAGGTCAGCTACCTGCTCAACACCCGCCCCCGGATGACCCTCGGCTGGAACACCCCCGCCGCCCGACTCGATCAACTAATCAAGGTCAACCCCACCCACGTTGCACTCACCGCTTGACAACGAGCTGCCGATCATGACTTCCAAATCATGATCGGCGGAGAGGGGCGGCGCCTACGCTAGGAGGGGGTGGCGGACCACGTTCTCCTCGCGGCCGGGGCCGACGCCTACCACCGAAACCCGGGCGCCGGAGAGCTCCTCGATCCGGTCGATATACCGGCGGGCGTTATCCGGCAGCTCCTCGACGGTCCGGCACTTGGAGATGTCCTCCCACCAACCGTCGTGCTCCTCAAAGACCGGTCGGGCATGGTGGAATGCCGTCTGAGTCATGGGCATCTCCTCCACCACGGTGCCGTCAACCTCGTACCCGACACACAGGGGGACCCGGTCCAATCCGGACAGCACATCCAGCTTCGTGACGACCAGATCCGTTATGCCGTTGAGTCGGACCGAGTACCGAGCGACGACCGAGTCGAACCATCCGCAGCGACGCTCACGACCCGTCGTCGTGCCGTACTCCGCGCCAACCGACCTCAGATGGGCGCCGTTCTCGTCAAAGAGTTCGGTCGGGAACGGCCCGGATCCGACCCGCGTTGTGTATGCCTTGATAACGCCGATGACCTGCGTGATCCGCATGGGTGGGATGCCCGCGCCGACACACGCCCCGCCCGCGGTGGGATTCGACGACGTCACGAACGGATAGGTGCCATGATCGAGGTCGAGCAGCGTCGCCTGCGCGCCCTCCAGCAACACCGTGTCGCCGCGTTCCAACGCGCGAGCGAGTTCGAGCCGGGTGTCGGCGATGTATGGGCGCAGCCGCTCCGCGTACGCCAGGTAGTCCTCCACCACGGCATCGCCATCGATCGATTTGCGGTTGTAGACCTTGACAAGGATCTGGTTCTTCTCCCGCAGCACAAGGTCAAGCTTCTGCCGCAGAATGCCGGGGTCGAGCAGGTCCTGCATGCGGATTCCCATCCGGGCGACCTTGTCGCCGTAAGCCGGCCCGATGCCGCGCCCAGTCGTACCGATCCGCGCCGACCCAAGAAAGCGCTCGACGACCCGGTCCAGGGCCCGGTGATGCGGCATGATCAGATGCGCGTCGGAGGAGATCATGAGCTGGTCGCACGAGACGCCCCGTTCGGTGAGACCGTCAATCTCCGCCAGCAGAACCTTCGGGTCGACCACCACGCCGTTGCCGATCACCGGCGTGCATCCGGGTGTGAGGACGCCGGACGGCAGCAGGTGCAGCGCAAACCTTCGGCCGTCCGGGAGGATCACGGTGTGGCCGGCGTTGTTGCCGCCCTGGTAGCGGACGACATAGTCGACCCGCGCACCGAGTAGGTCAGTGACCTTACCCTTGCCCTCATCGCCCCACTGGGCGCCGATAAGTACGACCGCTGGCATATCGTCGCCTCCCAGGGGCGGTCCGGACTTCAGCACAAATCCCGGGGATGTAAGGCTAACAAGTCAGCGGTCACCATATGTGTTTGGAGGCTCGGGCGTGCCGGATGTTGTCATCATCACCCTCGGCGAGGGGTCGGGGTGCGGCGGCGATGATTGTGGCTGCGGCGCCGAGGAGAAGGCCAGAGTGCCGGTCCTCACCTGCGCCGACGCGCTGCGTGCCAGAGGCTCGGCGGTCGATTTGGTCACCGCCTGTGCCGACGCCGAGATCGATGCGGCGCTCAAAACGGTCGAGGCTGGCGAGAAGCGTCTCGTGGTCGCGGCGGCCACCGACGGCGAGTTGCGCGCCGTTGTTCGGCGCCTAGTTCGACGGTACGCACCACCGCCGTCCAAGCGGCCGGCTGAGTTGCCCACCGACCGCACCGTCTTCGACCTCCCACCGCTGGCGGTGCTCCCCCTCGCCCCAGCCGTGCCCGACCTCGTCGCAGCGCTCGGCCTGCCGGGCGATTCCCGAGGTGCCGCGGAAGCGGTCCACGGCGGGCGCGAGCGTCGACTCGACCTGCTCCGTACCGACTCCGGCTCGGTGACACTGCACGGATCGCTGATCGGCGGAGTCGACACGGAAGGACACGCCGTGCCGTGGCGCGGCCGGGTCGAGGTGGATGACACGGTGCTCTCCGACGGGACCGAATCCGTACTCGCCTGCTCGATCCAGAACGCTGGTGACTCCGATGTGGACGGATTGCCTCTGGTCATCGACGCACGCCCGGACAGCGGGTTGGTCGAGGTCGCCGTGGCGGTTCCCATCGTAAAGCGCCGGCTGTTGCGGGACGCGTCGGTGCGGTTTGAGGTCCGCCGTTCGCGCGGAAGAGCCGTTAGTGTGACGCCGCGCGGCGACGAGGTGCACTTCGTTGACGACGGTATCGCCGGCGTGTTGAACCGCAAGCGTGCCTGGTGGGTGGAGCGGGGCGCCTGGGCGGCGTACGTGATCTGACGCGCCCATTACCTCGATGCGCGGGGCTGTGCGACGCTATATGGCAGGGGAGGGCGGCGCTCATGGCAGATCGAGACATTCATGCGGATGCAGACGTGAGATTCGCGTCGAACTCGCCGTGGAGCCAGCCCCCGATTCATCGCCCTGTGCCGAGATCCGTGCCATCGAGCCAGCAGATCGCGCACCTGGAGTCCGATGTGGACTTCGCGGATCGAGGGCACGCGGGCGTGGACTTCGCGGATCGAGGGCATGCGGGCCGTGGCGAGCCCGTTCATCCGTACCCCGATTTCGAACTTCCGCTGACGTATCCCATTCCGACGGCCGACGAGTTCGCGGCCCGCCGAGCGGTGCGTCCGCGGGAGTGGGTGGCGACCACCGGGGTACGGGGTGCGGCGCGCCGGGGAACATTCGGCCTGGTCCGACTGCGCCCCAGCCGTCGCGAGCGCGAGGGTCGGGTCAACCTGTCCGCGGTTCGACGGGCGTTCGGCGGGCTGCGTCAGATCAGTGTGGTCAATCCGAAGGGCGGGGCCGGCAAGACGGTTGCGACGCTGATGCTCGGCATGTCCTTCGGGCAGACCCGCGGCGGGTTCGTGCTCGCCTGGGACAACAATGAGACCCAGGGCACCCTCGGCATGCGAGCCGAGCCCGACCTACACGCCCGGACCGTCCGGGACCTCCTGCGCGACCTGGATCGGTTCACCGACGGCAATGGTCGGATAGGTGAGCTCGCCGCCTACGTTCGGGCCCAGGAAGAGGCGATGTTCGACGTACTCGCCTCGGATGAGGCGGCCACGGCGGGGGAAATGCTCACCGGCCGAGCCTTTCGAGAGATCCGCGGTGTCGTTGGCCGCTACTACAAATTGATTCTCGTGGATACCGGCAACAACGTGCGCGCCGAGAACTGGCAGGCCGCCGTCGACGCGACCGACCAGCTCGTGATCACGATGTCCGCCCGCAACGACTCGGCGGAGACCGCGGCTCGCTTACTCGATCACCTCGAGCAGACCGGCCGGCGCGAACTCGTCCGCCGAGCGGTCGCCGTGGTCACGATTCCGCCCCTTCGCAGAGAGATCAATCCGCGTTCGATCGAACGCCACTTCGATCAGCGATGCCGGACCGTGCTGCGGGTGCCGTACGACCGGCACCTCGATTCGGGCGGACCGGTGCGCTACGCCGCAGTGTCACCAGAGAGCCGTCGCGCCTGGCTGTGGGTCGCGGCGGCGGTCGCCGACGGCCTCTGACGGTCCCGCCGACAACTCAAGATCGCCGTGATCATGACCTGCGTGCCGCCCATTCGCGTCGATCATGACTTCCAAATCATGATCGGCGGGACTTCGGGGGTTAGCCGGCGAGGGCGTCGGCGGCGGCCGGGTCGCAGTCGCGCAGGAATTGGGCGCATCGGGCCGCCTCATCGGTCTCGCCTATCGAGTCGGCGGCCTTGGCCAAGGCGTGCAGGCACCGCAGAAAGCCGCGATTCGGCTGATGCGACCACGGCACCGGCCCGGATCCCTTCCAGCCGTTTCGGCGCAGCTGATCCAGACCGCGGTGGTAGCCGGTCCGCGCGTACGCATAGGCGGCCACGGCCTGCTCATCGGCGAGCGCTCGCTCGGCCAACGCCGCCCACGCAGCGCTCGATGCCGGAAACCGCGCGGCGCGCTCGTCCGCGCTCAGATCGCCGGCGTACGAGTCGGCCGGATCGGCGGGGAGAAGCGTCGCCGGGGGCTCCGGGAGGAGGTTCTGCATCGTGATATTCAACCCCGTCGGACGGAGCGGCGATAGCTGAACGGCTGAGGCCATCTGGCCATAACAGCGGGTGGCCAAGGATCATCGTTGGGATTTGAATCAGAGTTCCGGAGCCTCCCCAGGACCCGGTAAAGCAGTGGCCCGGCTCGCCGGGCCACTGTGCACTTGTCCTTCGCCCACTTGACCTTCGCCTCAGTGCGCACTTGCTGGGAGAGTGGGCCACTCTGGCGACGCGAGGGGCCACATTCACAGAACGTTCCCGCCGTCGCCGAGTCGCGGCATCATTGCGATCGTGACCGTGGCCGATGACCAGTTCCGCGACTCCAGCCCGAAGGAGATCGAGACCCGGTCCGAACTCGACTATCACCTCGCGCTCGGGTCGCTTCGGGGCCTCACTGTGCAGGGACTGAGGCTCGACCTGGATCCGCCGGACCTGACCGCCGTGGATGTCACCGACGCGCTCTTCGTAGGCTGCCGATTTCCCGATACGGCATCGGCCGCCGACGTCGTTCGACGGGGCGGAAGTGTGGTACCGATCTTTACCGAGGTCCCATATCCAACCACGCCGTCGCAGCTGTACACGCCGGACGACCTGGCCGAGGGCTTTCAGCAGGGTGGCTTCGAGGGGATGTACGACACGGTCGTCTACCGGCATTTCCTGGCGCACGGCGGCGCGCTGCCGGACGTCCGGGAGGCGCTGGCGCAGCGCATCCACGACGCCGGCATCGATAATGCCCTCATCGATACCTCGGCCGATTGGGTCGCCGCCCGGGGTGCGGCCAGCGTCGTCGGCGTCATGGGAGGGCACGCCGCGCCGCGGGGTTCCCACCCGTACCGGCTCGCCGCCGCACTCTCGCACCGGCTGGCCGGGGCCGGGCGCCTCGTCATCACCGGCGGTGGCCCCGGGGTCATGGAGGCGGCGAACCTCGGCGCCTATCTTGGCCAGCGCGATCCTGCGGATCTCGACGCTGCGATCGACATCTTGGCCACTGCTCCCGACTTCAAGCACCATGACGAGTACACCGCGGCAGCGCTCGCGGTGCGCCGGGCGTACCAAGTCGATCTCGCCGGCGCGGAGGCCCGAACCATGCGGCTCCTCCATGGCGGTCTCGCGGTACCGACCTGGTTGTACGGGCACGAGCCGGCGAACCTTTTCGCGAGCGCCATCGCCAAGTACTTCTCAAACGCCATCCGGGAAGACACGATCCTGCGCCTGGCGCGTGGCGGTGTCGTGTTCGCGCCCGGCCGGGCCGGCACGGTGCAGGAGATCTTTCAGGCGGTGACGAAGGCCTATTACCTCGCCGATGGAGAAAGTGGACCGCTGGTCTTCCTCGATGCTGAGTTCTGGACCTCCACCGTTCCGGTCGACGCGCTACTTCGTCGGCTTCTTGGCGGCTCGCCCCACGGTGACCTATCGGGGGTTATTCACACCGTTGATGACGTTTCAGATGCATTGGCCGTGCTGACCGCAGGATGATCGAAGCATGCTTGCGTACGCGTGGGTTGAGGGACTCGAGGCGTACTGCTTCACCGCCCTCGTCGGCGTTGACCCCGAGGAGGCGATCCGTCGCCTCGGTGGAGATCCGTCGACGGTCGAGGGGCGGCGAACGTTCGACGAGTGCTTCTGGCCGGCGGACGGCCCCCAATGGGCTCAGGTCGGCCCGGTCGACGACGGAGTTCTCGTCGCCGAACACAACGGCTGGCGAGCCGAGGAGTTCGTTGAAAAGCTCTCGAAGGGCGCCCGGCTGGCCTGTTTCTACCGCAATGTCCAGGCCGTGACCCACTTCGTCTACGCCGAGGATGGCGTCGTGCTCGCCGAGTTCGACCCACTGGTCAACTCGGCGGCCGTCTCGGGATCGCGGCCGTTGGTCCTCCAATCGGCGATGCTCGATCTGCCGTTCGGGCTGTTCGCGGCCGAGCCAAGCGCCATGTCCCTGGTCGAGCGCATGACCGGCGTACGCATCAGCGAGGCGTGGCTGCGCCAACCACAGCGCGCCACCCTCCTCCCACCCCTCCCGTCGATCATGACCTGGAGGTCATGATCGACGCGGTTGGGCGACGCTCAGCTCATGATCGACGCGATCTAGGACTACTTCGCGAGCGAGGTGCCCGTGGAGCGGAGATCCTCGCATGCCTGCACGACGCGCTTGGCCATGCCCTCCTCGGCCGCCTTGCCCCAGGTGCGCGGGTCGTAGGCCTTCTTGCTGCCGACGTCCCCGTCGACCTTTAGGACGCCGTCGTAGTTGCGGAACATGTGATCGGCGGTTGGCCGGGTGAAGGCGTACTGCGTGTCGGTGTCGACATTCATCTTCACCACCCCGTAGTCCAGCGCCGACCGGATCTCCGACAACAGCGAGCCGGAGCCGCCGTGGAACACGAGATTGAACGGCTTCTCTACGCCGTACTTGGCGCCGACCGCCTCCTGGATCTCTTTTAAGATCTCCGGGCGCAGCTTGACGTTGCCCGGCTTATACACGCCGTGCACGTTGCCGAACGTCAATGCGGCCATGTAGCGGCCCTTCTCGCCTAGGCCCAGTGCCGCTGCGGTGGCAAGTCCATCCTCTGCCGTGGTGTACAGCTTCTCGTCGATCGCACCGACGATGCCGTCCTCCTCGCCCCCGACGACGCCGACCTCGATCTCGAGGATCACCTTGGCGGCCGCGCACTCGGCGAGAAGCCCTGTGGCGACCTCCATGTTCTCCCCCAGCGGCACCGCCGAGCCGTCCCACATGTGCGACTGGAACAGCGGCTCCTCGCCCCGGGCAACGCGCTCCTTCGAGAGTGCGAGCAGCGGTCGTACGAATGAATCCAGCTTGTCCTTCGGGCAGTGGTCGGTATGCAGGGCCACGTTGACCGGATACTTCTTGGCGACCTCTTGTGCGTACGCGGCGAACGCGACCGATCCGGTCACCATGTCCTTGACGGTCGGCCCGGACAGATACTCGGCGCCGCCGGTGGAGACCTGGACGATGCCGTCGCTGCCCGCGTCCGCGAAGCCGCGCAGCGCGGCGTTCAGCGTCTGCGACGAGGTTACGTTGATCGCCGGGTACGCGAATCCGCCCGCCTTTGCGCGGGAGATCATCTCTGCGTATACCTCAGGTGTGGCGATGGGCATCGTGCCTGCTCCTTGATCATCCGTTGGTGACCGTGCGCTGTACGTGACTGTGCGCCTGCCGCGGACGGCGCTGTCCCTCCGTCCGGCAGTATCCCGCAGCCGTCGACGGCCGCGCCCATCGACCCTCACCATCGGCCGCCTGGGTGCGACGTCGGTCGGCGTTTGGACGGGCGCGAGCGTTGGTAACGCCGTACGGTGGGAAGTGACGATCGTGAGGAGCCCACGATGATCATGCAGGACGGCGAGGTCTCGGCCAGCGAGTTCGACGTCGACGAGCTCGTTCCCAGCGACCATTTCGACCCCGCGAAGCGGGACGTCGAGGCGCCGCCCGAGGACGCTGCCGAGCAGGCCACCCCCGCCGACCCGACGCTGCAGCCGGTCGAGGTGCACCGGGGCCTCGAAGTCAGCGAGTACGACGCGGTCGAGCAGGCCCGTGTGGTCGACCTGGACGACGACTACCGCTAGGTGCTACCGGAACGAGAACGCCGAGTAGCCGACGACCCGCGATGGATCACCCGCAGTGTCGGCCGAGGTGCAGCGGTGAAGCAGGTGCGGTGTGAGCCCTTCCGTCGCAGCCCAACCTACGAGTCCGCGCAACGCGTAGACGCCACACGCGTCGGAAGTGGCGATCTCCTTCGGGCTCAGGTCGAGTACGGCGCGCACCGTCTCGGTGTCCTGTCTGTTGGCCGTCGCCTCATCGAGATAGTGCGAGAGATCGGTGCTGCAGATCACGACGGCGCCGGGCATCGCCGCAACCGCGGCCGCTATTAACGCGGCGGCTTCGTCCACAGTGGTCAAACCCACGACCACGGGGAGTACCCGCACGTCGACCCCGACGGCTCGCTGCAGCATTGGTAGCTGTACCTCGAGGGAGTGCTCTGGACCGTGCGGGTCATCTCCCGAGATCGCGTATCCGTCCCGTACCAGCGCCGCGCAGCCTTCCACGTCGACAGTGACCGGGCCGAGCGGAGTGAGCCACGCGTCCGTCGCCGGCACCGCGCATCCGCGCAGTTGCGCGTAGTGGGCGGGGCCGATGAGTACGAACCGGCGCGCCTCGGTGGGGCGTGCGCGCAATCGGGCGTACACACGGGACGCCGTCGGACCGGAAAAGCGGTATCCGGCGTGCGGTACGACGTACGCCCGTGCAGTGGGCTCGTCCCGCTCAACCGTGACGCGGTCCATCATGGAGTCCACGAGGCGGGCCAAGGCGACTGGATCTGAAGGATAGAACCGGCCGGCGACCGCCGGCTCCCGAACCGAGGTACTCACGACGCCTCAATAAGAACCGGAAGCCGCCGCGACCCCCAGGTGCCGGCGGGTCCGTCGAAGACTCCGGGGAGCGTCGTTCCACAGTGTACGCAGCCGCCCCGATCATCGAGTGCGTACTCGTTGATCACGTACCAGTCGCGTACCACGACGCTGGCGCCGCACGCCGGGCAGTTCGTCGTCTGACCATTCGGATCGTGCACGTTCCCCGTGTAGACGTAGCGGAGTCCGTGGTCCAGGGCGATACGGCGAGCGCGCCGCAGGGTCTCGGGCGGAGTATGCGCCACATCGCGCATCTTGAAGTCCGGATGGAACGCGGTGAAATGAAGCGGGACATCGGTGCCGATGTTCTCGACGAGCCAGGCGCACTCCTCGGCGATCTCGGCGTCGGAGTCGTTGTGACCCGGGATCAGCAGCGTCGTGATTTCGAACCAGACCTCCGTCTCGTGCTTCAAGTAGCGCAAGGTGTCGAGGACGGCGCCGAGCTTGCCAAAGGTGATCTTCTCGTAGAACTCGTCGGTGAACGCCTTGAGGTCGATGTTGGCGGCGTTCATGTGCCGGTAGAACTCCTCCCGCGGTGCCGCGTTCATGAAGCCGGCGCTCACCGCGATCGCGTTGATTCCTCGGTCCCGGCAGGCGTCCGCGACGTCCATCGCGTACTCCATGAAGATGACGGGGTCGTTGTAGGTGAAGGCGACGGAGCGGCAACCCATCTGTTTCGCGGTCGACGCGAGCGCGTCGGGCGAGGCGGCGGAGGTCAGCGTGTCGATCTCGCGCGACTTGGAGATATCCCAGTTCTGGCAGAATCGGCAGGCGAGATTGCACCCGGCTGTGCCGAAGGAGAGCACCGATGAGCCGGGGAGAAAGTGGTTGAGTGGCTTCTTCTCGACCGGGTCGATGCAGAATCCGGACGAACGACCGTACGACGCCAGGACGACCTGGTTGTCCACTCGGCCCCGCACGAAGCAGAGGCCCCGCTGGCCCTCGCGAAGCTTGCAGGCACGTGGGCATACGTCG
>JAXIPB010000060.1:0-63193 GCA_045403155.1 Micromonosporaceae bacterium | reverse complement strand
CGCTCCGCTCGCATCGGACCCGGCAGTACAGAACGCGGTCGCCACCAGGATCACGAGTGAGGTCGTCAAGCAGATCGACGTACCCAAGCTCATCAACGAGCTCGCCGATGCCACCGGACGGCCTAACGCCGACGCCATCGCGAGCGCCATCGCGGGCCCGGTTAACGGAGCCGTCGAGAACTTCGTGCAGAAGACCGCGCTGATGTTCGTCCAGAGTCCCGAGTTCGAGAAGCTGTGGGTCAACGCGAACACCGTGGCACACACCCAACTCTCGGCGGTACTCACCGGCGAAGACACCGAGGTTGTCATGACCGAAGGCAACCAGATCATGTTGGAGATCGGACCGATCGTCGCCGAGGTCAAGCAGCGCCTTATCGATTCCGGCCTCTCCATCGCGAGCGTGTCGGTCCAGGTTCCAACGAGGTCGCCAACAAGGAGCTCAACGTGCCCGCCGCTCTGGCCTTGTATGACACACTGTTGCGCTTCCTCCTCCAGGCCGTCGAGGCGCTGCTGCTCGTGTCCATCGTGGCCGCGGTATGGCTGTGGCTGGCCGTGCCCGGCCGGGTCGGCACCTTCGTGCGCCGCTGGGGCCTCCGCGCCAGGGTCTACCCGCGCGGCCGGGCTGGGCCAAACCAATGACGCCTATACCGTGGGCCGTCGACCTTCGACGCGTATCGTTCGAGCCGCCGCGACAACGACGCAGACGAGGAGCCGCACTACGTGGAACTTCTGGCTCGGATCGTGGCACGGAGGGTGTGACGGCGGGCGCTGCGGCGTAGCCGTCCGCACCGCTAACCGGGCGTCACGCGCGGCGGTGCGGGAACGTTCAGGAGAGCGCAGCCTTCACCAGCTCGGCGACCTTCTTCTCACTATGGGGCTCCACGTCTGGAGCGCGTACGACACCGGCCACATGTCCCCGTCGTCGAGGTTGGCCGCGTCCTGGAAGCCCAGGGTCGAGTACCGGTACTTGAACTTGCCCGAGTCCTGAAAGAAGAGGACGACCTTGTCGTCCGCGTTCGCGTAGGCGGGCATCCCGTACCAGGTCTTTGGCGACAGCTCCGGAGCGGTAGCGGTCACCGTCTGGTGCACGCGCTCGGCGAGCGCACGATCCTCCGGCGCCATCTTCGCGATGCTGTCGAGGACCGCCTGCAGCTCGTCGGCCTTCTTGGCACCCTTCTTGCCCTGGGCGCGCAGCTCCGAGGCGCGCTCCTTCATCGCAGCACGCTCCTCAGCGCTGAAGCCGCCGGCCTTCGTCTGGGAACTCTTCGCGGGCATTCTCCGCCACCTTTCGACGCTTAAGGCTCGGTTCGATGCCGGCCATCTGACAGAAGACTAAATCCGACGATACCCTGGCGCTTCTCGAGACCTGATCGGATCGGGGGTCAGCCGAGGCGGTCGAGTAGCAGAGGCGGTCCTCACTGAGGGGTCGTCCGGATCTGCCGCTGAGCGCGCGGGTGCACTCTCACGCCGACGACAGCGTGTTGCGGCGTTCGTAGACAGGCCGGAGTCTCTCCCTGAATCGATGCCGGTTGTGCCCCCACAACGTCGGCATAAAGCCACTAGACCGACGCTTGGCTGCCTCTTCGACAGCGGCAAGGGAGCCCACACGCAATGCTGCTCGAGGGGTAAGGTCGGGGAGGACTCGTAGCGCAGCCAGGTCTCCTGGACCGCGTCCTCCGCCTCGGCCACGCTGCCGAGGATCCGGTAGGCGATCGCGAACAGGAGCGGCCGCAGCTCCTCGAACTCGTAGCCCCGGTGACCGGCGTCCCAGAATCCCGACGCGGGTGCTTAGGTTCCTGCCGCGGCGACCAGTCCGAGTCGTAGTGCCTGCGCCACGGCGGCACTTCGTGTCGCGACGCCCAGCTTCGCGAGCATGGCCGAGACGTGATGCTCGACAGTTTTGACCGAGATGAACATTCGGGCGGCGATCTGGCCGTTCGTGTGCCCAGCGCAGACGAGGTCAAGAACCTCATGCTCGCGTCGAGTTAGGCCGAGTGGGTGCGCCCGCGTCGCCATTTGCGCTCCGTTCGGGATCGACCGAATGCCGAGTTCGCGCATCCTCTGTCGGGTGATGCGGGCAGCGGCCGGCGCGCCAAGATGCTGGAAGGCGCTCAACGCTTTGCGCAGCGGCTCCTCCTGGTCCGAGTCGAGCCACGCCAGGGCGGCGTCGTACGGGCAGCCGAGGTCGATCCACGCCTGCGCGGCCTTATCAGAGGCGCCGTCGAGCTGCAGTTGGTATGGCGGCGCTAGTTCACCCGCACATGGGCGGGTCGAGCCGGTACGCCGGAGCCAGACCGCAATCTCGCCGCGGAGCCAGGGGTCGCAGCGGGTGGAGAGGTCATCGGCGAGCTCGGCCTCGTGTCTGGCCGCGCTCAGGTCTGCCTGCAACCAGTGCGCCTCGGTGCGCGCCAGCCGCGCGGGCGCAATCCACTGTGGTATGCCTGTCCCGTCGGCCAGATCCATCGCCTTGTCAAGATCTGCCCACCCAGGGAGATCCCCACGCCGAATGCGAACCATGCCGAGGTTCAGTTGGGGGTAGATCCGGCCGACGGACGAGGCGCCGGTGTGGGTGAGCAGCTCGGCGCTCAATGACATCGACTCTTCCCACCGCCCGACCATTGCCAGCGCTCGAGTCCAGTTGGCCCGCAGGCACGTCGCAAACGTGCCTATCTCGTGGTCATGGCAATAAGCGAGCCCGTCAACATAGAAGCGCTCCGCCTCGGCGAACCGCCGTTCATTGACGAGGTTCAGGCACATGTTGCTGAACGCGATTCCAACCTGTTCCTCGATGCCTTCGGAGAGCGCGAACTCCAATGCTCGTCGCTGCGTTCCGACCCACTCTCCGCCCACGCCAGCGATCGCCCAGGCCTCGGTGTTGAGTGCGTCGCTGTGCACCTCCGCGACGCCGAGCGGCTCGGCGATCGCCCGTGCCCGGCGGGCCAGATCGACCGCGGCGCCGTTCTCGCCGACCAGCGCTCGCCTGAAGGCGGCGGACGCGTAAGCCCAGGCCAGCTCCGTGCTCGGTCCCAGTGGTTCAAGGGTGATCAGAGCGGCTGTCGCCGCGGCATCGGCCTCCGCCCCGCGGGCACAGGAGCCACATCGCCCGGGAGAGTTTGCGCAACGTATCGCCCTCGCGCAGCCGATCACCGGCCTCACGCCACAATGCGAGTGCGCGTTGTCGAGCACCGGCAACGTCGTCCCATCGGTCGATCTTTGAAAGCTCGTCCGCGAGACTGTCGTACAGCTCCGCGACCGTCGCGGGCTTGACACCCGCGGAGAAACGCAGCGCCCGCTCGAACTGCGCGGCCGCTTCGCGATGCGATGCCAGCTCGCCGGCCCGTTGCGCTGCGCGGCGGGCGTAACTGAGCACCGCTGGGCCGTCCCCCGCCGCCTCCGCGTGAAACGCCAGGACGGCGTCGTCGTCACACCCCAGACCACGCAGGGCATCGAGGATCCGCGCGTGCATGCCAACGCGGCGATGCGACGCCACCGCCTGTTCCACCGCCAGCCGAGCGATCTTATGACGGAACCTCAGCCACGCCCCATCTCCGACAAGCAGCCCGGACGCGAGGAGGTCATCGACGACCGTTGTCGCGCCCGCCGTAACCGACTCCAGCACCTGCGGGTCGACGCGCATGCCGATCAACGCTGCGGCGTCCAACACGTCGCGGGACCGGCTACTCAGACGTGCGACACGGGCCAGCACCGCGTCACGCGCCGATGGCGGCACCGTACCGGTCTCGGCCTGCGTCACCTCGGTGACGTAGAACGGGTTTCCTCCGGTTAGCCGGAACAGCTCCGTCGCCTCCAGCCCACTGCCGGCAGCCAGGATGCGAACGGCGTCCGCCGACAGGGGAGCCAGCCCGATCCTCCGAATCGACCGTTGCGTGGCGAGCGCCCCAGCGTGACGCGAAGTGGGTCCGTCGCCGTAAGGCCCTCATCGCGGTAAGTCGCAATGAGCAGCACGGCAACGTTGTGGAGTCGCCGGCCAAGCCAGCGCAGCAGATCGACGGTCGCTTCGTCGGCCCAATGCACGTCCTCGACGACGAGGACGTTCAGGGCCCCCCGGTTCGTTGACCTGACGCAACAGAGCGTCGAACAACTCGTCGCGGGGACCGCGGGCCCGGCACAGTTCCAGCAGTTCGCCACCGAGCTCATTGGCGATGTCGAAGAGAGGCCGGAGCGGTCGGGGGGTGAAAAGGCCGTCACAGGCGCCCCAGGACCACCGTGCATCTGGCAGGTCGTGCTGAAGCTGCTCGACCAGCGTCGACTTGCCGACTCCGGCCTCGCCGCCGACGAGAACCATGCGGCCGTCGCCGCACCGCGCCTCCCGCGCGTACTCGGCGAGCGCAGCGATTGATGATTCCCGTTCCAATAGGCGCATGTCCTCAGTGTCCGCCGGTTCGATCTAGGGCGCCATGACCGATCCGTCCATTGCCACCACCGTGTGGCCTCAGCCGACTCGATCCATAGGTCCATTTCCAGCACCCGCGCAGCTGCTCCCTCGCGCATGAAACATAGGTAGCCCCCACAGGAATCTGGGTGGTCGCCCCGATTCGGCGCGGCAGCGATCGCCCTACGTTCGGTGGGTCCGATTCACCGAGTCGAAAGAGTGAAAGAAGAAGGCGAGCGGGCTCATATGCCCTCGGATCACAGCCGACATGCAAGGTCCCACGCGCATCCTCCGACGGGTCGGTCGCGAGCAACACGCAAACGCCTTGAGACGTCGAGACCTGAGGGCATCCATGAAACGCGATCATTTCGGGCAGTCAGAGGGGCAGACCATGGACGACGTCAACTCCGACCAGGAGACATCCGCAGAGAAGACCGCCGAGCCGGCTAAACGCCGCGTGTCCCGCCGTGGTCTGATCGCCAAGGGTGCCGCGGTCGCCGCCGGCGGTGTCGGCTTGGCCGCCCTCGCCGCGGACCCGGCCCACGCAACCGTCGGCGCCATGCAATACGGCACCCTCATGAATGCCCAAAACAGCCCGACAACGTTGCAATCGGATAATCCTGACTGGACCTTGTTCGTGTCCAATTCCGGCGGCGGTCAAGCCTTGAGGGCGCTCGCCACCGGTGACGCAATCACCGCAAAGGGCCTCTACGCGGAGGGATGGGTAGGTGTAGACGCCAGGGGGCGAACGATCGGGATACGGGCCGGTACCCAACCTACGGCTGGTCCGCCAAGCGTGCCCGGAGCCGTACAACTGCATCTCGTTCCGGGGCCGACGGCGGGGGGCGCCGACGCTCGGCACGCATGACATCGGTGAGGTCTACACCGACCTTCTCGGTCGCATCTTCACGTGCGTTGTGGCGGGTACGCCTGGCACCTGGGGGCGGCCAGGGCTTAACCCGATCGCCCCCTTCCGGGTCTGCGATACACGATCGGGGACTGGCACCCCGTACTCCACCGGTGCCAAACTCGGTCCCGGCGCGAACCTAGGGATACACCTGACTAGCGGTACGGGGGAGTTTCAGATACCACCCGTACTGCCCGGCGCCAGTGCCATCATCGCCAATCTCACCGTGACCGACGGTACCGCCACCTCGTACCTGACCGCCTACCCGGCCAACATCTCCGCACCGACCGCCTCGAACATCAACTTTGTCGGTGGGCAGACCATCGCCAACCAGGTCACTGTCGCGCTCAGCCCCTCCGGTGACATCAGGATCCGCAACAACGCCGGCAGCGTCCATATCATCGTCGACCTCGCCGGCTTCTTCTTCTGACCGATCGGATTAGCGCTGCTCGGGTACCGGCCCGATGTGGCCCGGCGGCGCGGCCCTGCTCGGCGCCGCGGCCGGTCACCCGGCAGCCGACGGACTACGGTCGCGAGCATTGGGCCGAGCCGATCGCCTGCGTGTCACCGCCGCGATCAATGGCATCGCCGAGGGCGTCGTGCAGGTCAGCGCGTCACCGAGGAGGAGGGACTGGCCGCGATCGCCGAGGTGCTCGCCGCCATTCCGAAGGCAGAGCGCCAGGGGGTCCTGGATCCGTCCATTGTGGCGTACGTCGGGCCGGGCAGCGGACGGCCGGAGGTCTGGTACGCAGCCGCGTGAGTAGCGAGACGCACCGAACCCACGGTCCGGCACGGGCCGTTAAGACCGTCCAATGTGGAGCATTCGCGGATACTCGATTCCGCGCCCGGCCAGTCTCGCCTGATGTGGAGGCTGCGCTCACTGCCGCCCACGCGGCCATGCCGGAGTTTCACCGCGCCAACCACCATCGCGTTACGGGCTCGCCTGAGCAGTCGAGCGCCAACCTGGCTCCCGGCGAGTACGCGTGCTCAGGCGGATTCGAGCATCGGCGCTCAATACCGGCCCCGTCGGCGTGGCCCATGGTGAGGGTCATGAATCCTGAGCGGCCCGCCGCATAACAGGATCGCACTCCGAGCGGAGAGGAGGGGTGAACGTGAAGCGCAAGATGCCCTTCGACGTGTTGGCTGCAGTCTGCAGTGCGGTCGTCATCGGCGGCCTGATCGTGGCGATGCTACCCGGCTGGCTCGGGTACTGACCAGAAAGGTGCCCCTTAGGTCCAATTCTGAGACAAGATCTCCGCGGCTTGGTACCTTGCACCACCCCTGAAACGACAAGCGCCCGACGTCCTACGTGAATGTCGGGCACTTCTATTGGTGCCCGTGGCGGTACCCCATCGTTTCCGTGGGTATACCAACGATTACTGCCCTCCTTATGCCGGGACTGTCGGGCGCTGTGTTAACGATCATGGTCGCCGCGGGGGTCCTCGGCCTCAGTTCCGACGTGAGAGATGCGGGTTCCTTGCGCCGAGGCGAGGCGCTGTTGAGCCTGATCGGCGCAGCCGGGGTGTGCGTTCTCGTCGTGCTGGGCGGCGCGTTCTTCGGCGTCTAGGCCGTCCTAACGCTGCTGGCGTGTCAGCCCAACGTGACCGGGTGGGTAGGCCTTGGCGGCGTCGCACCCGATCACCCGGCATGAGACGGAGTGGTGCCCGCGGCCATCGGACACGGCCGCGCAGTCGCAGACGACGAAGGACAGGATCACCTTGCCGGGCCCGTACTCGTGCCCGTTATTGCACGCCGCGGGGATCCACTCCCAACCCGGCCACGGCCACCCCGCCACACGGTCATCGTACTACTGTTCGACAAAGCGCGGGGCCGAGACCCGTCGAGTAAGGTCCCGAAGGAGGCCCCGGCGGTCCCCCGAGGCTCCGCCCCTTAGCAAGAGCCCCGGGCCCAACCGTCGGGGCCTCGCCAATCACATACCCAATGCGGCGACGCGCAACCGGATGGCGTCGCCGCCGACAGTCAAGAATCCGTCAAGAATCCTTCGTCCGGGCTATTCGCGCGCCGGCTCGCTGGTGAACACGGCGGGATGGATGAACCGGGGCCGCTGTCCGCACAGGGCGGCCAGACGTTCGCCCTAGACCCGCGCGCTGTCCTCGTCCTCGGCTTGCACCCTGAAGGTGGCGTACGCCTGACCGTCGCAACTCGCGCCGTTGATTACGCTGCCCTCCACCCCGTGTCGACCGCGATCGGTGCGACAGCGGCGGTGAACGCGTCGACCTGCCAGAGCAGGAACAGCGTCCGCTGGGTGGAGTAGGACACCACCGAGAAGGCTTCGTCAAGGCCCCGCGACCGCACCTGCCGGGCGCAGGGATGCCGCGGCCGGCGATCAGCTGCGACGACGACCATCGCCAGCAGCACGCCAACGGCGGCCCGTCCCACCGCGGCAACCTCTGCGTCCTGTGTAGACATCACCACCGGCTGCGGCACGAGCACGGATTCGTCGTGCACCGGATCCATGCCGCCACCCACCTGTGGCAGGCCCCCAACGGCCGGCTCTACCTGATCACCAACGATGGCCACCTGATCCTCACCGCCGAAGACGCCGACCCACCGCCCCGCGGCCTAGTCAGCTCCGCCATCCCCGACGCCTCCCGCGACGACCTCGACGCCCTCCAAGCCGACATCCTCGCCTACCGCGGCCTCGAAGAGCGCGCCCTCGAAGACGACCTCGATGTTGGACACCTCGAGCCCACACGGTGACGACGTTCCCTGCGGGATGTCCCTCTGTGAGGATTTCCCTCGGTGAGACAGCGGAGCGTCACGTGTGTTTTGCCGATCCGCTGCTTCGATTGGCGGCGTGGCCTTGCCGGCCTCTGGGAATCGCCTCAGCACCATCAGATCGTCGTCGCGCTGCATCGCTGGGAGTGGGAGCCGCTGCCGGCGCCGTCGAGTTGCTGCGGCGTACGGCCAGCTCGGTGCGCGAGCGCACGCCGAGCTTGCGGTAGGCGGCGGAGAGGTGGCTCTCAACGGTACGAGTGGAGATGTACAGCTCGGCGGCGATCTCCCGATTGGTGCGGCCGTCCGCAGCAAGGTCGGCGACTCGCTGCTCCGTGCCCGTGAGGCCCTCGACGACGCTTCGCCCGCTCACGGCAGCGAGTTCGGTGGCGGCCCAAGCGGCCCAGGGCGGACTGGGCGCCCGTTCGAGGATGTCGACCGCCTCGGTGAGGGCGACCCGTGCGGCCCGGCGCTGTCCGGCCCGGCGGTGCACCCGGCCCAGCGCGACGAGGGTGCGGGAGCGTTCGAAGCGCATGTCGCCGTCGGGGTCAGCCGCGAGCGAGCGGCTCAACCATTCGGCAGCGGCGTCCTGGCGGTCGTCCGCCTCGGCGATCAGGCCGAGGCAGCGGGCTGCGACCACCTGCGACCACGGATGGCCACCGGATGCGGCGACGCGTTGGAACCGTTCGGCGGCCGATCGAGCCTGCGCGATGTCGCCGGTGCTCACGAGAGCCTCGATCCAGTCGCCGTGGAAGCGACTCCAGCCAGGTTCGATAAGCCCCAGGCTGTCATGGGCTTGTGCCGCCTCCGTCAGCGCCGAAACCGCGGCGCCGGGATTGCCCCGAGTCAGTGCGGCGAAGCCGACGGCCTTCAATGCGTCCACCTCGGCCCGGCGGTCGTGCACCGCGCGGGCGCGGGCAAGCGCTCGTAACGCCAATGGCTCGCCGTCACCACCCACAGCCGTGGTGACCAGGCTCCCGACGAGCAGCACAGCCGCGTCGTCGAGACCGAGCTCCTCGGCGAGCTCTGCGGCCTCTTCGTGGCGAGCCAGGGCGCGGTCGAAGCGTCCCCGGCTGAACTCGAACCAGGCCAGCACGCGCAGGATGTGTGGCCGAACCGCCCAATCGCCCTCCTCCTCGGCGATGGCCAGGCATGCCTCGACCTGCGCGATCGACTCTCGGAACCGACCCATGTGACCGAGATAGATCGCCCGATGCGTGGATGGGCGCTCCATCACCGACATCATGACGAGCCGCTCCAACTCAACCGCCCGGTCGAGCATGTCGAGATCGATGCCGCGGCCGGCCAGGCCTGCGTCGCCACCGACCATCACCATCGCGGTCGCCGCCGTCTTCGGGTCGTTGGTCTCGTTTGCGCCGAGCAGGTCCAGTGCGGCTTGGGCGTGTTCGAGATCTCGGGTGAGGTTCCCATAACCCCAAAACGCCAGCCCGATGTGAGCGCGCGCGAGTGCGGCGCTGTCCTCACCGGCTTCAACTAGGGCTTGCCTCGCCACCCGTCGTGCGGCGGCGAACTCGGACCGTTCGCCCTCGATCGCCGCGATCATGAGAAGGGCATCGACCCGGCCCGGACCCTCGGGGAGCAGCTCGACGGCGCGGGCCGCGGCGCAGTGGGCCTCCTCGGCGTGGCCGGCGTCGAGCCGGTGCCTCGCCAACGCAAGCTCGCGCACCGCCGCGCCGGCCCCGTCGCCGGACGGGGTCAGGCGGACCGCGAGTTCGGCGAGTTCGGCCGCGGCGTCCGTGGCACCGCGCCGGCGGGCCTGGCCGGCCGCCTCATCGAGCGCGACGGCGACCTGCTCGTCCGGTTTGTCCGTGCCGAGGGCCAAGTGCCGGGCCCGCTGTTCGACGTCGCCGATCTCGGCCGCGAGCCGCCGGTGGGCACGGCGGCGCTCGGCGGGCCGCGCCGTCGTCCACGCGGCCGACGCGATGAGCGGGTGGGCACAGTGGACAGACCCCGCGTCGACCCGGACGAGATCGGCTGCGGTGAGCTCGAACAATGCCGACTCCGCGGCGTGCACCCCTAGCACGCGATCGAGCAGCTCCGGCGAGGGTCCCGCCGCCACGGCGACCAGTAGCAGCGCCGACTGCGCCCCACCCGAAAGACCCACGATCCGCTGTCCGAGCAGGGTCAACGCGTCCGCGGAGACGGGGAACGGCTCACCGGCCGAGCCGACGACAACAGGAGTGACGCGGGCCAGCTCCAGTGCGAGCAGGGGATTGCCGCCGCACGACACGTGCAGTCGGGTCGCCTGGAGTCGAGGCAGCGTACGCCCGAGGCGCTGCCGGACCAGGACACCGACCGCACCGACGGTCAGCGGGCCGACGTTGATGTGGAGGCAACCGTGCGGCTGGAACACAGACTCCAGAGCGGTGGGCTCGGGATGCGGGGTCGTTGTGCGGCGCGTCGCGATCACCAGCACCTGACCGTTCGGTACTCGACGGAGAGCGAACTCAAGTACCTGCGACGTCGCCGCGTCAAGCCACTGCACGTCATCGATGGCTAGCACGAGCCGCGCGCGGCCCGAGAGGGCGTTCAGCAGCGAGCTGACCGCCAGTCCGACCGTCACCTCGGACGCCGCCGGGCCGGACGCTCGCAGCAGGGCCACCTCGAGCGCCTGCCGGCGCGGGTCGGGCAGCATCGGCAGCGTCTCGTCCAGTAGCCGATCGGGAAGCAGAGCCGCGAGTCCGGCGTACGTCAGCGTCTGTTCCGTGCGACCTGGGCGCGCTTGAAGGACCCGATGGCCGGACTCGTGGGCGATCGTCACGCCGTACTGCCAGAGCGTTGACTTGCCGATTCCGGGTTCGCCATCGATGAGCATCATCCCGGTCGTCGACCCGGGGTCGGCGAGGAGCGCCGCGATGCTGGCGCACTCGGCATCGCGGCCCACGATCGCAGAACGGTCCGCCACGGCGGCCTCCACCCACGCTGCCTGCTGCGCGGATGGTATCGCCCGGATTCAAGATGCGAACACTCACGTCAGGAACAGAGTCACGCGGTGAACGTCGTGACCTCGACGATCCGGTCAAATGGAAAGTCCGCCATCTCGTTGGCCTTGGCTACCGAATCTCGATCCGCGGCCTCGAAGCACGACAGCCCGGTTTCCTCACCGGCGACCAACACGGTGAACAGGTGCCGGACACCGATGTATCGGCCGTCGACGAGTCGACCAACGGCGGCCTCGACCTCGGCCGGCGTCGTCGACAGCAGATACCGCTCGACGAGGTACGAAGGCATCGACGGGTCACAGGTGGCTGATCACGACATTGGCGAGCTTGATTGCCGAGCCCTTCATGTCCGCGGGCCCCGGACCGCCGAAGAGCTCGTACGCGATCGTTATCCCGGTGCTGCCGACCCGTACCCCAAGCGACGTGGATTGCGAACTCCAGCCGGCCTCGTCCCCTATGCCACCGATCGGCTCCGCTGCGCCAGCGCGTGCGGCCTGGACCAGCGGGAGGAAGTCCTGCTGGTACGACGGGCCCGTCCACACCGACGCCTGCATGTACGTGCCATCGGGGGCGAAGTAACCACAGTCGGTGAAGCCATCGGGATCCGTGGCCCCGTTCTTCGGGTCGACGAGGCTGAAGGCCAGACCGGTCGCGGCCCTTGCCTCGGCGTTGGAGAGAAGCTTCGTGCAGTCGTACGACTTGATCGCGCCCGCGGGGGGTGGCGTGCTCGGCGCCGTGGATGTGGCGGCGGCCTGCGTCTGTGTGCCGGGGGCCGAGCCCTGCACGGTGCCGGGCTGTGCGTCCTTCTCGCATGCGGTCAGGCCGAGGACTGCGACGGCAGCGACCGCTATCACGGCGGTTCTCATGGCCGCGACCGTACGGAGCCGGCCCGTTCACGGCGTCCGTGGAACCACGCAAAGATGGCGCCCGGGCGTGGCAGCCAACATTCGGTTCCACTGAGGCCAGACGCCCGCCATCGCTGAGTGCCTGCCGTCGGCCCTCGACGCGCGGAAGGCCCGTCGAACGGGATCGCCTCGCCGATCGTAGGATCTGTCGGAACTACTCCCCGACAGAAAGGTGTCCCATGAGTACCGGGATCGAGACGCTCGAGTTTCAGGCCGAGGCGCGGCAACTCTTGCAGTTAGTGGTCCACTCGATCTACTCCAACAAGGACATCTTCCTGAGAGAGCTGATCTCCAACTCCTCCGACGCACTGGACAAGGTGCGGTTGGAGTCGATGCGCAACAAGGACCTCGAGATCGACACGACCGATCTTCACATCGACGTCGAGATCGACAAGGCGGAGCGCACGCTCACCGTGCGTGACAACGGCATCGGCATGTCCCGCGAGGAGGTGGTCGAGCTCATCGGGACGATCGCGAAGTCGGGCACGGCCGAGTTCCTGCAGCGGCTGCGGGAATCGAAGGACGCCGTTGCCTCACAGGACCTGATCGGCCAGTTCGGCGTCGGCTTCTACTCGACGTTCATGGTGGCCGACAACGTCAGACTCCTCACGCGCCGGGCGGGGGAGAGCGGCGGCACGCGGTGGGGGTCCGACGGCGCCGGCACCTACACGATCGAGTCGGTGGACGACGCCCCGCAGGGCACGACGGTCACGCTGCATCTCAAGCCGGCCGACGACGAGGACCACCTCTTCGACTACACCGAACCGTGGAAGATCAGAGAGATCGTCAAGCGCTATTCCGACTTCATCGCCTGGCCGATCAAAATGAGTGCGGAAGGCGAGGACGACGAGGGGAACGAGACGCGGGACATCGAGACGCTCAACTCGATGAAGGCGCTGTGGGCCCGATCGAGGGACGAGGTCACGGACGACGAGTACCACGAGTTCTACAAGCACATCAGCCACGATTGGAACGACCCGCTCGAGATTATCCACATGAGAGCCGAGGGGACGTTCGAGTACGAGGCCCTGCTCTTCATTCCGTCCCACGCTCCGTTCGACCTCCACATGCGCGGCGCGCGGCGGGGCGTCCAGCTATACGTGAAGCGCGTGTTCATCATGGACGACTGTGAAGAGTTAATGCCGGAGTACCTGCGCTTCATCAAGGGCGTCGTGGACGCGCATGACCTGTCACTCAATATCTCTCGCGAGATCCTGCAGCAGGATCGCCAGATCCAGCTGATGCGCAGGCGCCTGGTCAAGAGGGTGCTCTCAACGGTGAAGGTGATGGTGGCGGCCAACCCGGACCGCTACCAGACCTTGTGGACCCAGTTCGGCCGCGCGATCAAGGAAGGGCTGGTCAACGACTACGAGAACCAGAAGGCGATCCTCGACATCTCGTCCTTCGCGTCCACACACGACCCGGGGCAGCTGACCACGCTCCCGCAATATGTCGAGCGGATGAAGGAGGGTCAGCAGGACATCTACTACCTGACCGGCGCCTCCCGGATGATGATCGAGAACTCGCCGCACATGGAGGCGTTCCGCGACAAGGGCCTCGAGGTCCTGGTGTTGACCGATCCGGTGGACGAGGTATGGGTCGGCGGAGTGCACGAGTACGACGGCAAGCCGCTCCACTCGATCGCCAAGGGCCAGGTCGACCTGGAGACCGAGGAGGAGAAGTCGGACACCGAGACAGAGCGCGAGCAGCAGAAGCAGGACTTCGCCGCGCTCCTGTCATGGATGGGCGCCACGCTGGAGACGGACGTCAAGGAGGTCCGACTCTCCTCGCGCCTGACCGAGTCACCGGCGTGCATCGTCGGTGAGGAGTACGACATGACGCCGGCGCTGGCGGATATGTATCGCGCGATGGGCCAGAACGTCCCTCAGGCCAAGCGGATCCTCGAACTCAACCCCAATCACCCGTTGGTGTCGGGCCTGCAGAAGGCCTTCGAGCAGCGCAAGGAGGACCCCGCGTTGGCGGAGACGTCCGAGTTGCTGTACGGGATGGCACTGCTTGCCGAAGGGGGCGAACTCAGCGACCCGTCCCGCTTCACTCGCCTCCTCGCCGAGCGGCTGACCCGGACGCTGTAGGTCGCGGCACCCGCGCTCCGCGCACCGACCGACAGATCTTCCGAAGCGTTCGTCGGAGATGCCTGATTCGACCGTCTGATGGTCGAGGTTGACGTAGGGTCGGCAGTCATGGGCCGGAGGGCTCCGGTCGTCGGGTCGCCGGAGGCGGGGGCCGTGCCGTGGTGGGGAGTGCTCGCGGCCGCGGTCGCCCCCATACTGCTTGTCGCCGGATGGACGCTGGCCGCCGCTCGTCAGCCGCCCAGCTACGATCCGCGGACCGACACGCTCAGCGCGCTGGCGGCGGAAGGCGCGACCGCCCGCTGGGCGATGACACTGGCTTTTGTGGGGATCGGTATCTGCTACGTGCTGTCCGCGTTCGCGCTGCGCCAGCCAGCGCTGCCGGGGCGGATCGCACTGGCAACCGGCGGCGTCGCGACCATCCTCGTCGCCGCGTTCCCGGAACCGAGTGGCGGGACATCGGACAAGCATGGCGCGGCCGCCGCGATCGCGTCGTCGGCGGTTGCGGTGTGGCCCGCGCTGGGGGTCAGGCGCGACCCGCGGACGTCATGGGTCCTTCGGCCGGCCGTTTCTTTCACAGTCACCGTTGTGATGATCGGGCTTCTTGCTTGGTTCGCCAGTGAGCTGCAAAGCGGAATGCTCGCTGGTCTGTGGGAACGAGTAGCCGCCGGCGCCGAAGCACTGTGGGTAGCCGTAGCCGTGGTCACGCTCCATCGAGCCGCGGGTTGACCGGGTCGAACGGAGCCATAAGGGTATGGAGCTATGGAGTTTCAAGATGTCGTTCGTCGCCGTCGGACGATACGGCGGTACGACGCGACGCGAGCAGTCCCGACTGAGATCGTCGACCGTATCGTCCGCAACGCCGTGCGCGTGCCGTCCGCCGGCTTCTCCCAGGGATGGGGATTCCTCGTCCTCGAATCCCCCGAGGACGTCGCCCGGTTCCGCACGGCCGCGACACCGGAGGAGGATGCCGAGAACTGGTTCGCGGCCACCTTCGACGCGCCGCTGGTGATCGTGCCGATGTCCAACAAGGACGCCTACCTCGATCGGTATGCCCAGCCGGACAAGGGTTTCACCGACCGCTCCGAGGCCTGGTGGCCCGCCCCCTACTGGGACATCGACACCGGTTTCGCGTCGATGATGATGCTGCTGACGGCCGTCGACGCCGGCCTGGGCGCGTGCTTCTTCGGCATTCCAAGGGAACGGATCCCGCCATTCCGGTCGGCGTTCGACGTCCCCGAGCAGTTCACGCCGATCGGGGCGATCACGATCGGCTACTCCGACGAGCCGGCGCGCGACCTGAGGAGCAGGCGCAGGCCCACCGACCAGGTTGTCCACCGTGGTCGATGGGCCGGTACGCCGTCAGACGGCACCGAGTAGTCCGACGGCTCGCTCCTCGGCCTGCCTGGCCGCATCGATCAGGTCGGCCCACTCGGCCAGGAGCGCTCGTCGCTCCTCCTCGGACGGAAGTTGCCAACCCAGCGCATCGATCTCGGCCGACAGTGCGCGAATCTCGTCGCGACCGGCGGCGCCCTTCTCGATCACGACGTGCATCCGGCGAGCGGCGAGCTCGGACAGCTCGCCGAGCGAGTCGCCCGTCTCAGCCGCGCGGCCAGCGAGATGTGACCATGCCTCGCCTGATTCGCGGAACAGCGCTGCCGCCTCGGCGAGCCGCTTATCGGCGAGGATGCCAGCCGCCTCATCCAGGAAATCGGCGTAGAGCGGGCGGGTCCCACCCGGCGCCGTGTACTGCACCTCGACGCAGTCGTGCAGCCGCGGAACCACCGTCGCGAATGCTCCCGCCCCGGCGAACCGCTTGAGCCAGCCCGTCTTGGTCCGTTCGTCGCGCAGCGCGGCGGCGAGCCGGCCCATGCCGGAGAAGCCGAAGTTCGCGTCGAAGGAGTTGCCCAGGACCGGCCCGGTCAGGTGGGCGACGGTCGTGGCGATGGCGGCCCGCAGCGCGGTGGGCAGGTCGACCGGGGCTCCGGGCGTCACCGTCGTGCGCTGGTGGCGACCCTTCTTGTGCCCCGACCACGCCGCGGCGAACCGCTCCTCGGTAATCGACCACGGCGCCTCGCCGATGTCCTCGACATACAGCCTGCCGTCCGCGTGGCCGGCGACCACGACGTGGTGTGGATCGTGGGCCAGGCCGAGCTGGCCGGCCCGCCACGGTAGTTGGGTGCTGTCCACCGCGCACAACACAGCTCGGCCGTCGTCGAGCGCGATCCGCAGGGCCTTGAGCGCGGGCTCCGTTTTGCCGCTGTGCTGTTCGGTGTACGGGATGCCGAGCCGGCCGAGTGCCGCGGGCAACCAGGGTTCGGGGTGGTGCTGCGCGACGATCGTGACCATCGGCGGGACGCCGGTGTACTCGAACACGGCGTACATGAATCCGATCCCACCGGCGAGTCCGCACACCATCGCCTCGGTGTACGGCTCTCCAGTGTGCGGCGCCAGGTACCCGACCTGCCGCAGCAGGTGCGTCACGAGAGCGCTCTCACGATGCTGGCCGCCACCGAACACGTCGTAGCCCGGCACGAGTCCGGCGGGTAGTTTCGTGGCCGTGCGCCCAGACTTGGCCAGTATCCGGCGCCGGGCGGTGGTGTAGGTCTCGCCGGTGTGCGCCATCCGGTCGCGGACCAGCTTCTTCAGGTGCCTCCGCTGAGTCATAACACTGTCCCTTGTGGACTTCCGATCGCCGCGAACTCCCACGCCCGCGCAACGATCGGCGTCCGTGGCAACAGTGGGCCGCAGAAGCCGGCTCGCGACGGCACAAGGCCACCTTTGCCCCCGCGATCGCCGGGAGGCGTGGGCTCCCGATCAGGGGGTACGGCGCGCGAGCCGCGCCGGCAGTCAGTGTAGCTTTCCCATCCGACGGTGTGAATACCCCGGGCTCCTTCGCGGGTGCGCGAAATGTCGTACCCGTCGGACATGATGGCTGCCGTGACGAAAGGCATGACGTGGTTGCAGGTGTGCGCCCGCCGCCTCGAGCGACAGTGGCTGGCCGACCCGGCCGCGGACCGGCCGGCGGACGTGGCCGGTCGTCTCGGCGGCGCCCATGCACAGGTGATGCCCGCGGCCGAGATATCCACTGCGCTGCGGATGGCGGCCGCGACTCGCACCGACGTCCGCGAGGCGCTCTGGACCGAGCACAGCCTGATCAAGACCAGGGGTCCGCGGGGCACCGTACACCTGCTCGCCAGTGAGGACCTTCCGATGTGGACCGGTGCGCTGTCCTCGCTCCCGTCCTCGCGCGGCCCATATCCGGAGGATGTGGGAATGACGGCCGAGCAGACCGACCGCGTTGTGGCTGCGATCGCCGACGCGCTCCACGATGCCGAGTTGACCGTCGACGAGCTGACCGCCGCGATCGTCGAGCGCGTCGGGCCGTGGGCCGGCGACCCTGTCATGGATGCGTTTCAGACAAAATGGCCGCGGTGGCGCCAGGCCGAACACACTGCGGCGAACCGAGGCGCGCTGTGTTTCGGCCCGACTCAGGGCCGGCGGGTCACCTATACCGACCCGAGCCGGTGGCTGCCCGGATTCCGACCCGCGGACGGTCGGGCGGCGGTCGCAGATGTCATCAGGCGGTTCCTGTACGCGTACGGGCCGGCCACACCGCAGCAGTTCGCGCAGTGGTTGGGCGCGCCACGCCGCTGGGCGGCCGACCGCTTCGACGAGATGGGCGACGACCTCGAGCGGGTCGACGTCGAGGGCACGCTCAGCTGGGTGGCAGCGGGGGACACGACCGCGGCATCGACACCACCAAGGGGGGTGCGCCTGCTGCCGTACTTCGACGCATACGCGGTCGGGTGCCACCCGCGGGAAAGGGTCTTTCCCGGTCGGGCCGCCGAACGAGCCCTCGCCGGCGGACAGGCCGGTCCGTTCCCGGTGCTGCTCGTTGACGGCGTCGTCGCCGGAGTCTGGCACCAGCGCCGCTCCGGCAAGCGAATCGCCGTCACAGTCGAGCCACTTCATCCGCTCAGTGTCAGGCGACGCCGCGAACTCGACGACCAGGTGGAGCGCATCGGCGAGATCCTCGAGGGCTCGCCATCGTTGACCATCGGCACAGTGACCGTCGGCGCACATGGATAGCTGTGGATCGTGGTCGCGCGACACCGGAATCCCGGAGTCAAACGACCACGATCCACTGTGGAGAACTTTAGGCCGTCGGCGGTCGAGGCAGAAGCCGCACCGCCTGGGCGGAGGCCCAGCCGAACCCGAGCACCATCGCGACCCACAACGGGATGAAATTCATGTTCAGGTTGGGTATGGCGCCTAGCACCTGGATGGCGACTCCGGTGAAAATGCTGAACGCCGCCCATCCCCGCTCGCGCCGGCCGAGCGACCGGCGAGCAAAGACGAAGCACGCAAGGCTCAGCGCCAGGAAGCCGAGCACCGGCGCCCCGGCGTGGAGCATTCCATGCCAGCTCATGGTCTCGGGAATGCCTTCGGGTGTCCCGGGCGGGAAGCCCAGCCCGGGGTCGGCGACGAGGACGCCGCCGGTGATCAGAGCCACTCCAAACGCACCGATCAGCCGCGGACCCCACTTCCAGGCCCGACCGGGACGCAGCGCGCGGCGCATCCCGACGGCGGAGGCGAGATAGAGCAAGCCCGTGAGGACGAAGTTGGTGATCTGGATCCAGCCCAGGTCGCCGACGCTGAGCAGGCTGAGTGGGTGCTTGGCGGGGTCAAAGCCCGCGCGGGCCGCCGCCTGGATAAGGCCCACGGCGATGAAGAGCGGTCCAGCCGTGGCACCACACGCGAGCAGCGTCCGGGTACGCCTCGAATCTTCGGCGGTGGCGGCACGGGGCCTCGCGACCCCGGCCTCCGTCACCGTCTGGTTGGTGGTCATGACACGTCTCCTTACTCCGCGAAGACCTTTCCGGTCTCGAGCATGGTCTTGAGCTCGCTGAGCACCCAGGCGTGACCGCCACCCGCGCCGTACTCCTCCTGATCGCCACGGACCAGCGACGCCAGCTTCGGCGCGCCTTCGAGTTCGTGGGTAAGGGTCAACGAGCACATGTGCTCAAGTTCCTTGATTTCGTACGTGATGCGGGTGAACCCCTCGTCTGCCATCCCGGGATCCATGAGCATGCGGAACGTGTGGACCAGCCGGTGCGGCGGGTCGGCCTCGACGACCTCGCCGTCGATGATGAACTCGGGGAGCTCGCCCCCGAATCGGGCCTCGCTCTCCTGCTTGAACGGCGCGGTCGGGCGTACCTTGTAGGCGCCGCCTGGCCGAAGGTCGAAGTCGACCAGGCCGGTGTAGCCATAGCGCTCGGTCCACTCGGGCTTGGTGATCGCGTCCCAGATCTCCTGCGCGGACGCCTTGATGTATATGCGGTAGACCTGAGTAGTCTCGCTCGACGTGCTCATCTCTTCTCCTCCAATGTGGCCTTGAGTTCGGTGAGCGCCGATACCTGACGCTCCCTGTACTTGTCGATCCACCGGTCGTGAATAAGCCGGATCGGTACGGGATTGAGGAAGTGCAACTTCTCCCGTCCTGATCGCCGCGTGACGATGAGGCCTGCCTCCTCGAGCACGCGCAGGTGCTTCATGACCCCGAAGCGGGTCATCTCCAGCTCGGACTCAAGCTCGGTGAGCGTGCGGCCGTCGCGCTCGAAGAGCAGGTCCAATAGGTAGCGGCGAGTCGGGTCGGCCAGCGCCTTGAACACCCGGTCGTCGTCGTTCACGCGTTCAACATATGTGACCTAAAGGTCACGTGTCAAGGCGGTCACATATTTTCTTCGGAGTCTGGGCTTGTAGAGTTTTCTTGCTAAAGCTATCTTTAGATACGTGGCAGATCGGATCGAGCTCACCGACCCCCGTGCGATGCGGGCGTACGCGCACCCCACCCGGCTCGCCCTGGTCGGGCTTCTGCGCCGCGAGGGGCCGCAGACCGCGACCCAGGCCGCAGCGGCGATTGGCGAAAGCGTGGCGAGCTGCTCCTTCCACCTGCGCCAGCTGGCCAAGTACGGGCTGGTTGAGGAGGTCGAGGGCCAGCATGGGCGGGCGAAGCCGTGGCGAGCGACGGCAATGTTCACCACGTGGCGCGCCGACTCCGCCGACGCCGAGGCCTCGGCGGCCGCCACCCATCTCGACGCGGTGATCCTCGACCGCTATTTCGCCTGGGCCCAGGACTGGCTCGCGCGCCGGGCCGAGGAGCCGATCGTGTGGCGCCGGGCCGCGCTCAGCAGCGACTATGTCCTTCACCTCACTCCGGGTGAGCTGACCCGCCTGGGGGAGCGCATCGAAGGCCTCCTTGAAGAGTTTCTCCCGCGACAGGTTGACCCAGCACTGCGGCCGAAGGGCGCGCGGCCGGTCACCCTGATCCAGCTCGCGTTCCCCCGGAGGATGTCGTGAGCGATACAACCGTCGAGCCGCCGCCCCGAACGGCCGTTACCGCGTCAAGCGCCTCCGGCGACAGTGCCGCGTCAAGCGCCTCCGGCGACAGTGCCACGTTGATCGCCTCCGGCGACAGTGCCACGTTGATCGCCTCCGGCGACAGTGCCACGTTGATCGCCTCCGGCGAAGTTGAACCGGCCCGCACGCTTCTCCGGGACCGACCATTCCGGCGCTACTGGAGCGGCCAGGCTATCTCGCTCATCGGAGATCAGATCACGCTGCTCGCCGTCCCTCTGCTGGCGGTGCTCCTCCTCGATGCGTCTCCGGCCCAGATGGGCTATCTGACCGCCGCCGGGCTCCTGCCCAACGTCTTCTTCTCGCTCTACGCCGGCGTCTGGGTCGACCGGCGACAAAGCCGCCGCAGAGTCATGATCGCCGCCGACATTGGCCGCGCGCTCCTGATTGTCGCGATCCCGGTTTCGTACGCGTTCGGTGCCCTCACGCTCGGGCAGTTGTACGTCGTGCGTTCCTGGCCGGCACGCTCAGCGCCCTGTTCGAGGTCGCGAACGCGACCATCTTTGTCTCTCTGGTGCCGCCGGCGCGCTACGTCGCCGCGAACTCGCTGCTCAACGGCAGCCGGGCGATGTCCTTTGTGGTCGGACCCAGTCTTGGTGGCTGGCTGGTTCAGGTGTTCACCGCGCCGATCGCGCTCGTCGTCGACGCCGTCTCCTACGTCGCCTCGGCCCTGCAACTGGCCCGGATATCGCCGGTTGAGCCGCAGCCGGAGTCAGCGACGAAGGGTCAGCTCGGCGCCGGGGTGCGGTTCCTGACCGGCCATCGGGGTCTGTGGACGATGATCGCCGCCGTCGCAACGCTGAACCTCTTCAACTTCATGTTCGCCGCGCTGGTCATCCTTTACCTGATAGTGAACCTCGGCGTCTCGCCCGGCCTTCTCGGAGTCATATTTGGCGCCGCGTCCGTAGGAGCGCTGCTCGGATCCGTGGTCACGGGCAGGCTGGTCCGGGCGATCGGCATCGGTCCGGCGTACCTTACGGGCCTGATCGCATTTCCCGCCCCGCTGCTGCTCGTGCCGCTCGCCGGAGGCCCGCGCCCGCTCGTGCTCAGCCTGCTGTTCCTGGCCGAGTTCGGCTCCGGCCTCGGCGTCATGATCCTCGATATCTCCGCGGGGTCGCTGATGGCGGCGCTCATCCCGCACCGCCTGCGAGCCCGGGTCGCGGGCGCCATCCGTACGGTGAACTACGGCGTCCGGCCGATCGGCGCGCTCATCGGCGGTGCTCTGGGCTCCGCAATCGGGGTGCGCCCGACCCTGTGGATCGCCACGGCGGGCGCCCTACTCGGGCTGCTCTGGCTGATCGGGTCGCCGATCCTCAAGATGCGCTCGCTGCCGGACCCGGAACCGTGACCCAGTTGAGCGCCGCCACGGACACATCCGTGCCGGCGCCCGATGGGCTCACTCGATGGGCTCGAGGACCTCGGCCATGTCGTGATCCTTCACTATTGTCCCGGCAACCGGAACCCTCGTAAGATCATCGATGCCGCCGTCGTACGAGATGCCGAGGTGCCCATGTTGGGGGAGACTCCTCGCGTGGGGCCTCAACAGGTGATTGGGGGCCGCTACCGACTGCTTGATCGGCTGGGTCAGGGCGGCATGTCGGTGGTCTGGCGCGCGACGGACGAGATCCTCGGCCGTACGGTCGCGGTCAAGGTCCTCCTCACGGAGAAGGCGGCCGACCCGGCCACGAAGGCCAACGCGTTGGCCGAGGCGCAGGCGGCGGCTCGAGTGTCACATCCCAACCTGGCGAGAGTGTTCGACTACGGGGAGTGGTTGTCGCCGAAGGGCCATGCGCAGCCGTATGTGGTGATGGAGCTGATCACCGGCCGATCGCTCGCGCAGCGCCTAGACGCCGGCGCCGACGCTGGCCCACTCGAGCCGGGCCAGGCATTGCGAGTGGCGGGCGAGGTCGCCGCGGGGCTGGCAGCCGCTCACGACTCGGGTCTGGTGCACCGTGATGTCAAGCCAGGAAATGTCATCCTGTCGCCGACCGGCGCCAAGGTGGTCGACTTCGGCATCGCGGCCCTGGCGGGCGAGCGCGAGGTCGCCGACGCCGATGGATACGTCCTTGGGACACCGTCCTACCTCCCGCCGGAGCGCCTTCGCAGCGGCGTGGTGCTGCCGGCCTCTGATATGTACGCGTGGGGCGTGCTCCTCCACCGCATGCTCACCGGCCGGCTGCCGTGGCCCTCCGGCGCGACGTTGACGCAACGGGCTGAGCACTTGCGCGAACTTGCTCCGCTGCCCGGTGTTCCCGCCGAGATCGACGGCGTCTTCCGTCGGTGTCTAGCGCCGGATCCTGCGGAGCGGCCGACCGCGCACGAGGCCGCGCTCGTCGTGAGGGCGCCCGCCGGCATCGGCGTCGTGCTCGGCGATGCAGATGACGGTCTTGGCCTCATTGACGAGGCGACGGTGCACGTGGGTCCGGCCCGCCGCGGCTCTTGGCGACGCGCCCGGGCGGCCGCGATCGCGGCCGTACCAACGGCGATTGTCGCGGTGGTCCTCGCTTCCGCAACCAGTCCAAGCCGGCCGGCCCCGCTGGACGATGCGCAGATCGGATTGGGCCAGTTGCCGTCGCTGTCCGGCGCGCCGGCCGTGACTCATGACCCGGTCGCGCCGGGAACGCCGATCGGCGCGCTGCCCGGCATGACGATCGGCCCAGCGCCGGGAGTCTCGCCGTTGCCGCCGATCGGGGCGACCAGCGGGGCGACATCCCCGCCGGCCACCACCGCCGCCTCGACCGGAACCAGCCCAACGCGTGCTCCGAAGACGGCGGGGCCGGTGACGCTACCTTCGCCCGGTGGGATCGTCGTGGCGACGTGCGTCGGCGGACTCGTCAACGTGCTCTCGGCCTCACCCGGCTCGGGATTCGCGCTGCACGGCAACCTTCCCGGTCTCGGCTCGGACGTCGAGGTTCGATTCAGGGAGTACGACGGCACCGAGGTGCGCATGAGCATCACGTGCAGCGGCGGGGTGCCGGTGAGCACCTACACCATCGAGGGCGAATAGCACGCCGAGCTGCCGTCATCCGCATTGACTGAGCTGCCAAGCAGCCCCGCTCTCAACGTCAACGTCGACGTCGCGCAAACTGCTCGGAGAAAGCGTTTGGTCAATTCATGTCCGGCTCAGTACAGTTGCCGCATGGACGTCAGGACCGGCTCCATCACTGCGGCCGCGCGAGCTACTAGCTCGACGGTTGCCGCTGCCTGACCACCATTCCTTCCGCCGGCGACCGGAGACGGCTCGCCGGCGCGCCACGTGACTCCCGTCCGCGGCCGCTCCAGCGGCGTTCTCTGGTTGTCCACGACCAGAGAGGCCATTGCCATGAACACAGATCAGTTGGTCCGCACGTTTATTGAGTACTTCCGCGAGCGGGGCCACCAGCCCTTGACCGGGTGTTCGCTGGTGCCGTCTCCGGGGGATCCGGTGCTGTTCACGACATCGGGGATGCATCCGCTGACCCCGTATCTTGAAGGTCACCCGCATCCGCTGGGGCAACGCCTTGTCGGCGTCCAGCGTTGCCTACGCACCACAGATCTGGACGACGTCGGTGACAATACGCACCTGACGGTCTTCGAGATGCTCGGATCCTGGTCGCTCGGCGACTACGGTGGCCGGCAGAGTCTCCGCTGGGGCTTTGAGCTATTACGCGATGGCTTTGGCATCAAGCCTGATCGGCTCCACGTCACGGTGTTCGGCGGCGACGAGCAGGTCGGCCCGGACACCGAGTCGCTGCAGACCTGGGGCGAGCTCGGGGTGCCCGTAGAGGTTACTCGCGAGGAAAACTGGTGGTCGAACGGTCCAACGGGACCGTGCGGGCCGGACTCCGAAATCTTCGTCTGGACCGGCGAGACGCCACCCGAGGGAACCCCCGGCAGCGAATCGCGCTGGGTGGAGGTTTGGAATCACGTGATGATGCGCTATCGCCGCCACGGCGATGGCAGCCTCACCCGGCTGCGGCAGTCCAACGTGGACACGGGAATGGGCCTCGAGCGGATGCTCACAATCTTGCAGGGGAGGCGGTCGGTGTTCGAGTGCGATGTGTTCGAGCCGTGGATGAGCACCGTCAGGGATCTATGGGATCTGGACGAACCATCGCGGCGAATCGTCTGTGATCATCTGCGCTCGGGCGTTGTCGTCATCGGCGACGGAGTCCGACCGTCGAACACCGGTCGCGGGTACGTGCTACGCCGGCTGGTCCGCCGGACGCTGTCCAGGCTGTGGCGCGACGATCGGTCCCGGACGCTGCACGACCTGCCATCGGAGCCGCTCGAACACACGCTGGGCCACTTCAGGCAGCAGACCGACGTTGGATCGGCACGCGACATCCTGCTCGACGAGGAGCAACGCTTCCGGGAGCTTCTGCACCGGGGTCGCGAGTTGGTATCGCGTCAGCGCTCTCGCGGACCGCTGAGCGAGGAGGACTATGGCTACCTGTACGACACCCACGGCCTTCCCCGCGAACTCGTTGTCGGCCTGCTCTCCGAACTGCCCATGTGACGTTCGCGCGCGGCTGGCTACATCGGGCTCATCAGTTGGAAGTAGTTGTCGTCGGGGTCGGAGAACGTGGCGATCCACCCCTCGGGCGCCTCGCCCGGCTGGTACGGCTCTTGGACGACCGTCGCACCCGCCATCCTCAGGCGCTCGAACTCACCGGTGACATCCGGGGTCTCGATGTTCCAGATGACCCGGCCCGGGTGTGCGTTCTTACCGTGCACTTGGTCGTGCGGTCCGACCGAGATCCATCCCGTGCCGATCTGCCAGCCTCGGAAGTCGCCACCCTCCCAGCCCGGCTTGCCGAAAAGCATGGTGTAGTAGTCCGTCAAGCGCTGTGCGTTCTC
Source organism: Micromonosporaceae bacterium (assembly GCA_045403155.1). Taxonomy (GTDB): domain Bacteria; phylum Actinomycetota; class Actinomycetes; order Mycobacteriales; family Micromonosporaceae; genus JAXIPB01. The sequence continues at coordinate 37,940 of JAXIPB010000060.1, read as the reverse complement.
GGACCCGATCAGTACGCCGTTCAGGTTCATTCCGCCTCCCTGGTGACACGTCTGGTCTACCACACGTCACCGTGTGGCGAACCCAGAACCGCTGGCGCAGTCCGGCCTTGTCCTGCCGGTTACCGGTCGGCCCAATAGGCGGCCGCGCCGACCATCACCCACTCTCGTTCGGGATCCGCTCGGTACAGCGGGTTCATCGAGAAAACCGCCATGCGGGCCGTTCCAGGACCGGCGGTGCCGGCCGTGTTGAGCCCGTGCACGATGACGGGGGCGTTCGGCGCCGACGCCGACTGCACGTCCTGAGCCCAGAACCCCGCCGCGACGATGTTCGACCAGGGGAGTGTGGGGAGTCGGCCGTCCACCGACCACGAGGCGGGGACGCCCGTGAACCAGGTTGGCGGATCCATGATCGCCGTGTCCCGCGCCGGGTAGGCACCGACGACTGGGCTTACCGTCCCGCCGACGTTGTTCCAGTTCACGATGGCGCTGCGCCCCGCGCCGGTCCGCGCGGCCGCCGTGAGTCCGGTCACGAGCGAGCCCGCGGTCAGGAAGTTGGCGCCGTTGACACCGACGCCGAGGTACCCGCCACCGGCGGCGAAGAACGCCTGGAGCCGGTTCCGCGCGGTGACGTTGGCGGCGGACGGGTACGCACCGGCGTTCCAGATCAGGTCGTACGCCGGAAGTGGGTCCGTCGCGGCGGAGTTGAGTGCGGCTATCGACATGAAGTCAGGCGCGAAACCCAGGTTGCGAAGGGACCACACGTCCTGGTTCGCGGCGGCGGTGAGCACCAGGATCCGCGGGACGCGGTCGATCGCCTCCATCGGCGGCAGGGCAGTGGTCGCGGTTAGCCGGTGGAACCACACGTCGTTGCCGCGACCCGCGGCCGCGAGCCTCACTCTGGTCGCCGCGTCGGCCGGGAAGATGACGGACCCGGCCGGCAGTATGCCGCCCGTCGCGCTGTCGAAGGGGGACGTCGCCAACTGGGCCATTACGCCGTCCGCCACGACCTGGTTGAGGGTCCGCACGGCCGTCGGAGAGTCGATGGCGAGGGCGTAATGGTCGGCGATGCCGGGCTCGACGCCGCCGCTGAGGTGATTGGCCTTCGTGACGCGATTGGTCTGCGGCGCGAACGCGGCGCCCCTGGGGACGAGCCTGACGTCGGCGCCCCACAGGTACCCGTGGCTCCATGCGGCGGGTGGCGCATAGAGCTGGTCGATGTCGTCGGAGATGTCCACTCCGATGCCGAGGGCGGTGTCGACGAGACCACGCCGGGCCTGCGTCATCGGTATCACATAGGACCCCGCCGCGAACGTCTCGCCGGAGAAGGTGGTGGCCTGCTTCAACTCCTCGACCACGACCGAGTTGGTGAGCAACCAGTCGACGAGGCGATTAGCCTCCGGCTCGCTGCGCTGGCCGTCCCCCATGGGGATCACGAATGCGGTCGGGTACTCGTGCATCCAGTTGTTTGCCTCGTCGAACGGCGGGGGGCAGCAGTCGGGGCGAGGAGCGTTGGTCACGCCGCGGCGGTAGAACTCGAGCTGGTCATGGAGCAGATCGCCTCGGTTGGCGACGTCGAACAGCAGGGTGGACCAGGTCGTCGCGTACTGGGCCAGCCGGCTGCCGAGTCGGCCGAGCCGATCGTTCGGCAAAGTGGTGCCGGGCAGCGCGCAGTCCTGGTCGGTCTGGTTACACATCTCGACCGTGGACGCGTTGAGACCGACGTGCTGGGAGTACATCGCTGCGTAGAACGGCCCCCAGTCGTCCCAACCCTCGGCCACGGCCGGGCCGGGCAGGGTGCCGTCCGGGCAGACCCCGCTCGGGCCGGGCTCGTCGCCGGTCGCACACCAGTCGTTGATCGGGCGGGTGATGTCCAGGCCGACCGCGGCCAGCGCCGCCTCGTTCGCGTCGATCCGTGCCTGGTTCCACTCGAGCCACAGGTCGTACTCGATGCTCGGATTGTGCGGCTTGGTCGTCGCCTCGATCAACGTCGGGGTGACGTAGCCGTGCAGATCGAGCATGTCGGGCGGCATCCACTCCTGCATGATCGCGACGGAGGCGTGTGTCTCCGACTGGGACTGTGTGAGGTAGTCGCGGTTCAGGTCGAACCCGTTGCCGTTGGACCGGGTGCCGGCCACCCGGCCGTCGGGGTTCTGGACGACGTTGAACACCACGACCGCGCGATCCAGGATCGCGTCGACCTCTGCGTCCGCGCCGTGCGGCGTCGTGGCTAGCCGCTCGATGACCTGGAAGGCCGCGTCGACGCCCTCGTACTCATTGCCGTGGATGCCGGCCTGTATGAAGATCGGAACCTTCACGTCGTCGCCGTATTTGGTGAGCAGCTGCTGGCCGCGAACCGGATCGGTCAGCGCTACCTTGCGTACCTCCTGCCAGGCCTGAAAGCCCTTCCGCTGCTCCGGAGTGTCGAGGGCGTTGATGGTCACCAGGTAGAGGTCGCGACCGAGCGCCGACGAGCCGGCGACGTCGACGGTCATGCGCCCGCCGCTCGCCGCTGCGATCGCGTCGAGCGTGCAGCCGATGGCGTAGTACGGGATGTGGGGGAAGCTCCCCACTGGATCGGAGGGGGCGGTCCCGTCGGGAAGGTTCTCCGCGGCATCCGGGGTCGGTGACCCGCACCAGGGTGGCGCCACTTCCGCGTGCGCGGAGCCGGCAATCGGGGTCAGAATCGCGACGAGCGCCACAACGATCGCCGCCCTGCGCATACGAGACATCGGTATCCCCTCCCCGCGGCGCCGTCGGGGCGAGGGCGCCCGCTCGGGCGGCACCAATCGACGATCCTATCGGGGGGCATTGCTCCATCGCAATCGACGAATTCCGCGGCACCGGAGTGCCGCCGACCGCGAATCGGTACGAGGTCGTGATCGTCGACCGCTGATCCTTCTTCGAATGGCCCGAAGCTTCGATCGGCACGCGATTGTCAGACCGATGGCCTAGGTTCTGCGGGTATGGACTGGAAAATCGAACTGGTCGCGATTCCGGTGACCGACGTCGACCGCGCCAAGGCGTTCTACGTGGAGCAGGTCGGTTTCAACGCCGACCACGACTATCAGGTGCGCGAGGACCTGCGGTTCGTGCAGCTGACGCCTCCCGGCTCCGCGTGCTCCATCGTGCTCGGCACCGGCGTCACGGAGATGCCGCCGGGCTCTCAGAAGGGTGTGCAGGTCGTCGTCGGGGACGTCGAGGCCGCCCGCAATGAACTCATCGGACGTGGCGTGGCCGCCAGCGAAATCGACGTTCAGCCGTGGGGTTCCTTTGTGTTCTTCAGCGATCCCGATGGGAACACCTGGGCCCTGCAGCAGCTGCCCGCGCGGGCATGAACCAGGTGACGGTACGGCGAGCGACCGCGGTTGACGCGCCGGCCCTGGCGCGCCTACGTTGGCGGTGGCGCGTGGAGGAACTTGGCGAGACCGGCACGGACCGGGCCGGGTTCCTCCAGTTCTTCGCCGATTGGGTCATCGACCACCTCCACACCCACGTACCGTTTGTGATCGAGGTCGAAGGCCGACTCTGCGGAATGGCGTGGCTGATGCTCGCCGACCGGGTGCCCAGCCCCGGGAGGATGGACCGGCGCACCGCGGACATCCAATCGGTCTACGTCATACCAGAACAACGCAACAGCGGAGCGGGGACGGCTCTGCTCGACTCCATCCTGAATGAGGCACGCAACCGGGAGCTGGAACACATGACGGTGCACAGTAGCGAGCGAGCGGCGCCACTCTACGTGCGGGCCGGCTTCAAGGACGGCCAGAACTGGCTCCAGTGGAAGCGATAAGGCGGCCCCACGAGGAACGGCTGGCCGGCGGGAACGTCGGCGGCGCCGTGCGCGTCGGCGACACCGTACGGCGTGCGACCGGACTCTGGACCCCAGCCGTGCACGCGTTTCTGAACCACCTCGCGACTCGCATCCCGCACGTTCCCAGAGTGCTCGGATTCGACGAGATGGGCCGCGAGGTCCTGGACTACCTTCCGGGTCGCATCGTCGACGTCGACGCCGAGATACTCACGCTGGGCCAGATCGCGTCCATAGTGGAGTGGACCCGCGCCTTCCATGCCGCAGTGGCGGATTTTTCCCATCCCGGGCCCTGGCGATATTTCCCGATGCCAGGGCCGACGATGATTGGACACAACGACATCGCGCCGTACAACGTCTGCTTCGACGGCGACAACGTCGTTGGCGTCTTCGACTGGGACATGTCCGGTCCGACGACACCGCTGTACGAACTGGCGTTCATCGCGTGGAACTGTGTGCCACTGTGGCGCGACGTCGATCCCGAATCTTCCGCCGAACGATTGACGCTGATCGCCATGACCTATCGTCGATTCACGCCGGCTCAGATTCTGCACGCCGTCAAGCCGCGGATTCAGGGCGTGATCGATGGCATTACGAGGGCGACACTGGCCGGCGACGAGGGCATGGCGAACCTCGCGACCATCGGCGAACCCGACCGCACACGGGTCGCCCTCGCAGACATGATCGTGCGAATTCCAGAAATTGACCGGCTGCTCGCGTGAATCGAGATGTCGCGCGTCGACTCCGGTCTCGGCGATACTCTTGGCCTGTACCACCACCATCTCCGGCATGACCGCCGAGCGGAAGGGGGCCGCGATGGTCAGCATGAGGCAACCGCGCGCGGAGCTGGACACCCGGTTCAGCAGCGAGACCGCCTCGCCGACGCAATGGAGCGAGGCCGTTGATCGGCTTGAGCACGCGGAGATGTACTGGTTGTCGACGGTCCGCCCGGATGGCCGCCCGCATGTCACGCCACTCATATCCGTGTGGCAGGACGGCTCACCATTCTTCTGCACCGGACCGACCGAGCAGAAGGCCAAGAACATCGCCCAGAACCCGCACTGCATCCTGACCACGGGATCCGATTCGCTCGGCGAGGGACTCGACGTCGTGGTCGAGGGCGACGCGGTCCTGATCGACGATGAGGATAGGCTGCGGCGCCTCGCCGACGAGTACGAGTCAAAGTACGGCAGCGACTGGCACTTCGATGTGCGGGACGGTGCCTTCTTCGGGGACGGTGGCGAGGCCTTGGTGTACGAGGTGGTGCCCGTCAAGGCGTTCGCGTTCGCCAAGGGCGAGTACAGCCAGACGCGCTGGCGCTTCTAGGGTCCGCGATTCACGTCCGCGCGGCGGTCAACCGATAGCGCAGGCGGTACGGCAGCCGCGCGACGAGGGAGACGACCTTCGCGTCCCGGCCAACCAGACATCGTGGCCGCGGACTCTTCGTCGTCAAGGCCTGAACGATGACGGCCGCCACGGCTTCGGGTGGCAGCCCGTTCTTCGCCGACCGGGCGGCGTCGGCGCGCGCACGGCCGAGCTGCGAACGGTAGCGGGAGAACGATCGGGCTAACACGAACTCTCACCCACGACGTTCTTCATTCTGATCGACCAGGAGAGGGCGTTGCTCCGGCTGGGAATGGTGCGACGATTCTGTGATGGACGAGCAGGCGTTCGACACCGAGTCGCTGTTCGACGACGACTACCTGTACTTCTACGAGGAATTTCTCACCGACGAGCGCAGCGACCGCGAGACAGATGTGATCTGGCGTCTTCTCGATCTCGAGCGCGGCATGCGGTTGCTCGACCTTGCATGTGGACACGGCCGGATCGCGAACCGGTTGGCTGCGCGCGGCTGCGAGGTGACCGGACTCGATGCGACGCCCATGTTCTTGGACCACGCTCGCCGCGATGCCGAGGCCCGAGGAGTGATGGTCGAGTACGTCGAGGGCGACATGCGCTCACTTCCGTGGTCGGGACGCTTCGATCGGGTGGTCAACTGGTTCACCGCGTACGGGTACTTCGACGACGACGGCAACCGGGAGGTCCTCGCCCAGGTCGCGCGGGCGCTCAGGCCCGGCGGACGAGTCGCCCTTGAGCTCAACAACCGCGACGTGATCTTGCGCGAGTTTCAGCCGAACATCGTCAAGGCGCGCGACGGCGATTTGATGATCGACCGAAATCGACTTGACCCGTTGACGGGCCGGATCTCGACGGAGCGAATTGTCGTCCGCGGCGGAGAGGTTCGGCGGTTTCCATTCTTCGTGCGGATCTTCACATTCACCGAGCTGCGCGACTGGCTGCTCGCGGCGGGCTTCGCCACCGTCGATGGCCATGGTGAGGACGGCACGCCGTTGACCATGGCGAGCCGCCGGATGATCATGGTCGCGACGCGGCCTTGACCGACCAACCTCTCCGGCAAGCGACATTGAACTCCACTTATCGAAGACCTGAACATATCCGCCGGATCACCTTCGTCGCACGTCGTCAACCAGGCCTTTTGGCCAGTCGTCGCATGTCGACTGACCGTTCGTCGCAGGTGGATCCTCCGGCCGACCGGTCCCATGGGATCGGCTGCGGGCGATAGGTTCGGTGCGCGCGGGCGACCGGGGGGCCGCCGCATACGTGGACGAGTCGCGCCGTTCGCCCGGGTAAGGCAGCCGGGCACGGGTGACGGTCAGAGGGGTCTGATGGCGAGTGCTGGCGATGGGGATGACCGCCGCCTGCGCGTAGGTCGATGGCTGCCCGATCCTGATATGACCGAGCCCGACGTCGTCGAGCCCGACCTCGTTGAGCCCGAGGTCGGAGCATTCGATGGCGAGGCGTTTCGCCGGCCCGATCGCGTGGGCAGGGCGGATGACGGGTGGTGGAACGATTCGGACGAGGACCCGTCGGCGGCGTCGCGCCGGGTGGCGGATCGACCCGGTCCATCCGTCCTGGACTCCGATGACTGGGACAGCGTGCCCGACGTAGCCGGGGAAAACGATTCGTACCAGGGTCGTCGTCGCGTCGGAGCACCCTCGGCAAGAATCTGGTTTGCGATCGCATTCATTCTCGTGGCGCTCGGCATTGCCGTCGCCGTCCCCCTGGCACTCAAGCTGTCGGACGACGTCTCCACGATGCCCCCGACGGGCAATCCGTCCGACGCCGGCGGGCCCGGCCTCGGGGAATCTGCGTCGGGCACGCCACCGCCGAGTCCGACCATCTCGCCGTCCGCCTCAAGCCAGCCGGTGCAGGCCGCGCCGAAGTTTGTGTCTGTCAGCTACGAAGCAGAGGGACCAAAGCCCGCGATCACGCGGGCTGGATCCGCGCGGGTGCGGATCAACCAGAACGCCTCCGGCAGGAGGATCGTCAATCGCATCGGTGATTGGAGCGAATCTGAGGACACTGAAGCGAGCAACGGCACGCTGACCTTCAACACCGTTACCGTGCCGGCTGATGGAACGTACACACTCGCCATCTTCTATGCCATCATCGAGGAAGATGCGAGCCGGACGGCCATGATCACTGTGAACGGCGCAGCGCCGATCAGCGTATCGTTCACCCGCCAAGCCGAGTGCTGCTCGAGCAGGTATGTCTCGATCACGCTGAGGAAGGGCGTCAACACGATCCTCTTCGCGAACTCGGTCAGCCGTGCGCCAGCCATCGACAGGATTGTCATCAGCCGCGCCTGACTAACGCGCCCCCCGGTTGCGTCGATCATGAGCTGAGCGTCGCCAAAACCCGTCGATCATGACCTCCAAATCATGATCAGCGCTCGGGGGGGCGTAGGTCGTGGCGCTGAATGGCGGCTCCCATGAGGTCGGGGAACGCGTCCGGGGTGCAGGCGAAGGCCGGAACGCCCAGGGCGGCGAGCGCAGCGGCGTTGTCGTGGTCGTAGGACGGAGCGCCCTCGTCGGACAACGCCAGAAGCGCGATCACCTGCACGCCGGCGGCGGTCATCGCCGCGACCCTGCGCACCATGTCGTCGCGCACGCCACCCTCGTACAGGTCGCTGATGAGCACGAAGATCGTGTCCCGTGGGCGCGTGATCAGACCCTGCGAGTAGGCGATGGCCCGATTGATGTCGGTGCCGCCGCCGAGCTGGGTGCCGAAGAGCACGTCAACCGGATCGTGCAGGGATTCGGTCAGATCGACCACGGCGGTGTCGAAGACCACCAACGACGTCTTCAGCGACCGCATCGAGGCTAGCACCGCCGCGAGTACTCCACTGTAGACGACAGACGCCGCCATCGATCCGGACTGGTCGACGCAGAGCACGACGTCGCGCTGGACGGCCATCACGCCTCGCCCCGATCCAATCAACCGCTCGGGGACGAGCGTGCCGTACTGGGGCTGGTAGTGCTTGAGGTTCGCCCGGATCGTGCGATTCCAGTCGATGTCGCGGTGGCGGGGCCGGCCGACGTGGGCGGCCCGGTTCAGCGCACCGGTCACCGCGGTCCTCATCTTATGGGCGAGCCGGCGTTCCAGATCCGCGACGACCTTCGCCACCACCGCCCGCGCGGCCCGCTTGGTCGACGCGGGCATGACTCGATTGAGGGAAAGCAGCGTGCCGACGAGGTGGACGTCGGGCTCGACGGCCCGGAGCATCTCGGGCTCCAGCAGGAGTTGGTGCAGGTTGAGCCGGTCGATCGCGTCGGACTGCATCACCTGCACCACTGTGGACGGAAAGTAGGTGCGGATGTCGCCTAGCCAACGGGCCACGCTCGGTGCCGACGCGCCGAGGGTGGCGCCACGTTTGCCCGATTCGAATCCCCGCGATCCGCCTGCGTCATACAGGGCGGCCAGTGCGGCGTCGACGCGCGCGTCCGTACCGGTGAGATCGCGCCCAGTCCCGTCGGCATCGCCGCCGAGCGCGAGTCGCCAACGTCGGAGCCGCTCATCGGAGCTCATCGCGCGCCCCATCCGGCTCGATCACGTCGCGCGCCCCATCCGGCTCGATCACGTCGCGCGGCCCCCCATCCGGCTTGATCACGTCGCGCCCGAGCAGCAGTCGCAACGTCGGCAGAACCAGCGCGGCCCGGTCGTGATCCACGTCCTCCATCGCAGCGGGTCGGCCGCGAGGGCCGGAGCCGTCCAGGCCCCGGACGCGTTCCCCGATGGCGCGCCGCTCCGGTGCGGCGAACTCGGAGAAGGTACGTCGCAGCAGCGGCAAGACCTCCACGAAGGTCTCCGACGGGATCCCGGCGAGCCAGGTATCCACGAGCGCGAGCAGGCGCTCGTCGTGCACAAGCTGCAGGCCGCCACCGGCCAGGAATCCCTCCACCCACGCCGCTCCCGTCGCCGGCGGCACACCGATAGTCAGCACGAGTCCCATCCGGCGGGCGACCTCCGCTGTCTGGATCCGGCCGGCATCGAGCAGCAGACGGGTCAGTCGTCCGGCGAGCAGGCCGTGCAGATCGTCCCGGGCCATGAGGCGCTCCAGCGTCTCGTACCATTCGTCCATAAGGGACTGATCGGCGAGCAGTCCGAGTGCGGAGTGGACGGCGTCGAGGTGGTTGCGCATCTCGCGGGCCGCGTCGTCGTCGAGCGCCGCCACCGCGGCCGGCAGGCCGACACAGACGCGGACCACCAACCCGTGCGTCACCGTGGCGAGGGCGGTCGCATCGGTGCCACGCACATCCCCGTACCGCAGCGTCCTGGCCAACGCGGGCAGGGCCGCCATGAGGTGTGCGACGTCGGCGTCCAGCGCCACCCGCTCGCCCAGTGCCTTCAACACGACGGGGTAGGCCTCTGACAGGTCCGCCAGCAGGCACTGTTCAACGAGAGCCGTGACCCGGGCGAGTGAGGTGGCCGCGGTGGCCAGTTCGGCGGTCTTGGTGGTCGCGGCCGCCTCGACCGTCGTGCCGTAACCGCTTGCGTCGACCAGGTCGACCGCGAACTCCGGCCGCCAGCGCAGGCGCCACGATTCCCAGAACGTGCCCATGCCCTGCCGCCCACCGTCGGCCGCTGGCTCGCCCCACTCGACGCCCAGCAGCAGCAGTCGATGAAGCAGGCGGCTTCGGTTCAGGTCGATCTCCCGCCGCAGGTCCAGGTCGATGTCGCGAACGAGGGCCGACGGATGCATGCGGAGCCGGCGCTGCGCCGCCGTGACATCGGCGACCAGCGCCACTGACGGTGTGTCGTCGGGAACCGCGCCGAGCCGCTCACCGACCACGAGTCGACGGTTGACCAGCTCGAGGCGCAGCCCGTCGCCGTCGCAGAGGACGGCCTGGGTCGCCTCCGTGACCTCGGCCAGTCCGGCCAGCGGCCGACCGCGCAGGGTGGCGAGCGCCTCGGCGAGGCGCACCGCCTCGATGACGTGCGCGCTGGATATGGGCTGGCCCTCCTCCCGCAGCACCGCAGCGGCGCCCACGAGCCAGCGGGGAATGGGTCGGTCGCCGACGGTGAACAGGTGGTGGTACCAGCCCGGGGAGGCGACGCCGGCCCCGTACCCCTGCCAGGACGCCAGCCGCCCGTGGGTCCATGGCACCCACGTCATTGTCACCTTGGCCTTCGGCAGTCCACGTAGGACACGTGCGTCGGCGTTCGCCGGCGGCAGCGGAGCGTTGAGCGCCGGAACATGCCAGGCGCCGCAAACGACCGCCACGCGCTCATGCTGGCGAGCGGCGACGCGCAGAACCGTGCGCATGTACGCCTCACGCCGCTCCTCCTCGACGCGTTCGGCCTCCGACGACGGTGGGGGAGCGCCCGCCCGTACCTCGGACATCGCCTCACCGATCGCGGCGAAGGGGGCGAGCGCCGCGGTGAGCTCGTCCTCGCCCTCGGTGGGCAGCCGGTGCTCCACCAGGTCCTCCCACCAACGCTCCGGGTCGTCGTAGCCGGCCGCCTCCGCGAGCAGCCCGATGGGATCGACGCGCTCCGCCGCTTGCGGCTCATACTCACTCGCGGCGCCACCGAATCGATAGGTCGTGGGCAGGTCACAGAAACGCACGGGTACGTCGTGCGTGAGTGCCCATCGCATCGCCTGCCACTCCGGGGAGAACTCGGCGAACGGCCAGTACGCCGCGTCGCGCCGCCGCCGTACACCGTCCGAACTGGGCCGGTCTTGCCCGCGGATGGGTGTGTCGGCGGCGTACGCGAGCAGTGCCACGGGCGGCCGCATCGCCTCCGAGCCGGCATAGCTCACCAGATTGTCCGCCTCCGGCGGTCCTTCGATGAGCACCACATCCGGTCGGTACGCGTCCAGCGCGCGCCGCACCGCCCGCGCCGAACCCGGCCCGTGGTGACGCACGCCGAGCAGGACCGGCCCGTCAGCCCCTGGCATCTCGAGCCGCTCGATAGAAGTCGCGCCAGCCGTCGCGCTCGCGGATGACGGTTTCCAGGTACTCCTGCCAGATCACGCTGTCGGAGGTCGGATCCTTGACCACGGCGCCGACGATGCCGGCCGCCAGATCGGCCGAGCGGAGCACGCCGTCGCCGAAGTGCGCCGCGAGCGCGAGCCCGTTGGTCACCACGGATATGGCCTCGGCGGTGGAGAGCGTCCCGGATGGCGACTTGAGTTTCGTCTTCCCGTCCTGGGTGATGCCGTCGCGCAGCTCGCGGAAGACCGTTACCACCCGCCGGATCTCCTCGGCCGCGGCCGGCACGTCCGGCAACTCCAGGGCCTTGCCGAGGTCGGCGACGCGCCGGGTGACGATGTCCACCTCCTCGTCGGCGTCGCTGGGCACGGGCAGCACGACCGTGTTGAAACGCCGGCGCAGGGCGGAGGAGAGCTCGTTGACACCGCGGTCCCGGTCGTTCGCCGTGGCGATGACGTTGAACCCCTTGCGCGCCTGCATCTCGGAGCCGAGTTCGGGAATCGGCAGCGTCTTCTCTGACAGGATTGTGATCAGACTGTCCTGGACGTCGGCCGGCATGCGCGTCAACTCCTCGACCCGGGCGATGCGCCCCTCCGACATGGCGCGGTAGACGGGACTCGGCACCAACGCGTCGCGCGACGGTCCCTCGGCGAGCAGGCGGGCGTAGTTCCATCCGTACCGGATCGCCTCCTCCGGGGTCCCGGCCGTGCCCTGAACAAGCAGCGTCGAATCCCCGCTGATCGCGGCGGTGAGGTGCTCGGAGACCCAGGTCTTGGCCGTCCCGGGCACGCCGAGCAGGAGCAGCGCCCGGTCGGTGGCGAGGGTCGCGACCGCCACCTCGATCAGGCGTCGCGATCCGACGTACTTGGGGGTGACGGCATCCCCGTCTCCAAGCAGATATGTCACCACGGCCTGGGGCGAGAGCCGCCAGCCCGGCGGGCGCGCGCGGTCGTCGTCCTTCGCCAGGGCAGCGAGCTCGCCCGCGTACTGCTCCTCGGCGTGCGGGCGAAGCACGGCGTCGGGCGCAAGGGGACTGGTCACCATATCTCCTGAAGCATCTCGTGCCGGCGGCGAAGCGCCGTGGTCAAACCGTCGAGCGCGTCCACGCGGCCGTGCCCTGCACGATCGGCGCGAAATCGCTCCGCGATCTCGGCGACCGCGGATGCCCGGTCGGGTGGCAGGCGCATCGCGGCGAGACGGCACACAGCGTAGATGTCGTACGGCATGCGGCCGTGCCGCGCGTGCGTGGCAATGCCATCCAGGGCCGCACTGGCCAAGTCATCGGGCCAGGGCGCTGGACACGGGGCGAGCAGCTTCTCCAGTATCCTCCCGAGCCGGGCCTCGGCGTCCCGCAGGACGGCGATCGAGCGTCGTACGGCCTCGGCTGGCTCGAGGGCGAGGCACAGATCGTCCACGACCGACCGCCGGTTCGTGGACCGTTGCGGCGCCAGCAGGTCGAGTAGAGCCGCCGCCCAGGCCGAATTGCCCTGGATGGCAGCCGCGTGGGCGAGCCCGACATGGACGCTGAGCGTCCAGTCATCCTCAATGGACAGTGCCAGGAAGTCAGCGGGCGCCAGGTCGGTGAGGTCGGCTAGAGGGGTACGGGCAAGAATCTGCTCCAACCACCAGGCGCGCTCCCCGATGGGACGGCTGGAGCCGAGAGCTATCCCGTCACGCTGCATGCTCTTGTCGCGCCCGGAAGGCGGATACACGCGGATGCGGCCCGGGAGGACGGAGAGGCAGGCTCGCGCGCGATCGGTCATCCGCTTGTTGTAGGCGGAGCCGGAAAGCTGGCCAAGCAGATCGGCCGCGACGTCGCGTACCTCTCGGCGCCGGTCGTCAAGCGCCCGCTCCAGAAACTCCTCGTCGCTCGGTTCCAGTCCATTGTGGAGGATCGAGAGCAGGTGCGCGCGGTCGTCCGGGGCGAGAGTTGGCCAGTCCGTCGCCAGCTCGTCGCGGGCGGCCGTGGGGTTCGTTCGGCGGGCGGAGGCGAGGTAGCCCGCGCGCTGATCCATCGTGCCTTCGTGCCAGAGTGCCGGGTCAGGCGTCGTCTGGCTCAACTCCGCCGTCAGATATGTCCACTCAGGATTCTGAGCGGCCAGGAATTCGGCGCGGCGGCCGCCTGCGGCGGCGATGAGTTCGCGGAGTTCGCGTCGCCGCCGACCGACGTCGAGCAGGGCGGGCAGGAGCTCGGGCGGCACCCGCCGGTCTCGCGCCACCGCCACCTCGAGCCACTCGGCGATGAGTCCGCTGGCGTCCTCGCTGACGGCCGTGTCTGGGGTCCACAAGAGCGGTGCGAGCCAGGCAGCGGCCGCGGGACTGGCGATGGGCACGGTCTCGTCCGGCGCCGGGCGAGGCTTGGCGAGCCCTCGGGTGGGCCGAGCGCCGGCGCGACGGTACACGCTCGACGCGGCGGCCCGCTCCAGCAGATCGCTCGCGGCGTTAGTGTCGGTCGCCGCCCGGCGGTCGGTGCCGACGAGTGCGGTGGCGAGCAGCTCGGGCCAGGCGGTCATGGCTGAACCAATCGGCCATCGCACCAGGCGGCAAACGGGCGGAGCCCGGTCGGCGTCCACTCGGCCGCGACGGTCGCGGGACGGCCCCCGGCGGCGGCGGTGAGGCGCCATGGTGGCCCGAGGGCGGCATCGAGCGGCAATGCGTCCCCGGCTGGGTCCAGCAGGTGCCACCGCCCCGCGTCGTCCGCGACGGGAATCACGTCGGAGAGGAGCACCGGCCATCGGTCCAGCCATGGCTCGGCGGCGAGGGCTTCGGCGTACGAGTCGAGCGCCTGCGCGACACCGACCGCTCCGGGCGGGTCCGTGAACGGTGCGGCCGGCGCGTGCCGCGTCGCGACGAGCGCGCGCAGGGGGAGCGCGCCCGGATAGAAGCAGACGTCCGCGTCAACGCTTGTGCCGAGAATCAAATCGGAGGCGAGCGGTTGCCCTTGCGCGGCAAACGAAAGTACGAGTACTCGGCGGGCGCTCGATACGCCGTACAGCCAGACTCTGCGTACCATCAGTCTCTCGTCGCCATTGTCGCGGACGCCGACCACGGCCCAATCGTCGCGCATGTGAGGGCCGGCGAGGACGTCATTGGTGCCGACCGGAAAGCCAATCCTCGCCCGGATGGTGGCGGCGAGCGCGGGGTCGAGGTCGGCCGCGCGGCGGTGGCCCGCCACGAGCAGCCGGATGAGCGAGAGTTCGGTGAGCAGCCGGTCCGGGACGGTCGCCACGGAGGCGAGTCGCCGCACCGTCGAGGCGAGGGCGGGCGCCTGCGCGTCGACGAGCCGCGCGGCCATCCGGTCCCAATGCGCGTAGCCGCCTCGGCTCGCCGCCGCGATGCCCTGACGGACCTGATCGGCGAGCCACCGGTCAAGCTCGGCCAGGCCCGCGTCGACCCGCTCGGCTCTACGCTGCGCGGTCTTGGTCGGCCCGTCGTCCGCCGATCTGGCGGGGCGTGTCCCGGCCCGCGCAACCGCTCTCGCATCGGCGCGCTGCTTGCGATCGGTCCGCGACGCTTGCCACTCCGTAACCCACTCCGGCGGCTCTCTCGCGTCGATGGCGCCGGAGGACCAGAGCAGCATTAGCGCGAGCGCGTGCTTGCACGGGAACTTCCGGCTCGGGCAGGAGCAGTGGTACGCCGGCTCGGTCAGGTCGGCGCAGGTCTGGTACGGGTTGGCGCCGCTGCCCCGGCAGAGCCCCCACAGGCTCGGCGGGTTCGAGCCAAATCCGGCGTCGCGCCACCGGTCCGGCGCGGCCAGGCTTCGCGCCGCTGTGTGCGACAACGGGTCCGGCGCCAGCGCGAGCACCTGCTCGGCCGTCCACCGGTCCGCCGCCTCATCCCGCATGGCTGGCGACTCTAGCCCCGACGTGCGACACCGGCGACCGTGGCGCCTGCTTCTAGGAGGTTGGCACCCAGTAGCGAAGTTTGAAGCCGCGCTGATCCTCCAGCATGCCGCCGCAGTTCTCGATCACCTTTCGGGAACCGATGTTGTCGGCATCGCACGTGACGAGGGCTGGGTCGATGCCGAGGCGCATCGCCACCGGTAGTGCCGCGCGCAGCATGGCCGTGGCGTGGCCTCGTCGGCGCGCGCTCACTCGTACGTCATAGCCGATGTGGCCACCGACCTCCAGCAGTTGCGGGGTCAGCCGGTGTCTGATCGCGATGCGGCCGATGTATTCCGCGCCGTCCACCCACCACAGGGTCGTGGCGGGCACATAGCCGTCGGGTCGCGGTGCATCTTCCAACGCCTGCGCCCGCACGTCCCTGACGTATTCCTCGAAACCATCCGCCGTGCTCCACCGATGGCCGTAGGTCTCGATCTCGTAGCCGATCATGGTGCCGTCGCCGGGGCCGCGCCCCTCGGCCCGAAACTCCGTCATCGCGGCGAGGAACGACTGGTGGACTCTGCTTGTCGGTTGTACGAGTTCGGGCACCCGACCTCCCTACCGTGCCGGCTGCCGCCCACGTCGGTGGGGCCCGAAACGGTCGGCTGCCGGGTTCGCGATTCCCTCTTCGTGGCCAGGGTCCAAGGGAAGATCGCAGTTTGGGTGGCGAATGGAGGGCGGAGATTACGTAGCGTAGCGGACTCCGTATCGGCCCTGCGCGGTCACACCACCGCGAGCAGCGCCGCCTCCCGTTCCGGCGAGAGTTCGACCTCCAGCGGCGGCTCCCCGCGCTCACGGTCCCACGCCAGCACCGCCGCCGCCGTCTCGGCCAAGGGCGTGGCCGGCATACCGGCGGCTCGGGCCGCGGCGGCGCTGCGCTGGAACATGACGTCCCAGGTCGCGTCGGGCAGTACGAGCGGAAACCCTGGCGCCACGGCGTCGGGCGGCACTGGCACCACCTCGACCTCGGTGCCGGCGGCGGCCGCGCAGGTGTGGATGAGTCCCGCCAGTGTTGTCGCCTCGGCGGGTCCTACGGCGTTGAAGATGCCGGGGCGATCGTCGGCCGCCAGCGTTGTGACGAGCCGTGCGAGGTCATGCGAGTCGATCACCTGCACCGGCTGCTCGGGTCGGGCAGGCAGTGCCACCCGGCCGCCGCGCGCGGCACGCCTGACCCACCAGGTGAACCGATCCGTCGGATCGTACGGTCCCGCGACGACGCCCGGCCGCACGATGGTGCCGCGTTCGTCAAAGAGGGCCAGCACGTCGTCCTCGCACGCGACCTTGAGCGGGCCGTAGGTTTCGCCGGTGATCTCCTCCGTGTTTCGCTCGGGCGGCAGGCGTGGCGTGTCCTCGGTGATCGTGTCCGCGGCCCCATGGCGGTCGTAGACGGATCCGGTCGAGATGAAGAGGTAGCGACCAAACCGATCGCCGAGGATCGCGGCGGCCTGCTGCACGTGCCGCGGCACGTAAGCGCTGACGTCGACGACCGCGTCCCACGACCCCTCGGCGAGCGCGGAGTAGTCCCCCTTATCGCGATCGCCGATTCTCCGTGTGGCCGTGGGAAACAGATCCGGGCCGGTCTGACCGCGGCTGAAGAGAGTGACCTCGTCGCCCCGTGCCAAAGCGTCCGCCACGGTCGCTCGGCCTACGAAGGATGTGCCGCCCAGGACAAGAAGTCGCATGCCGCAGATCCTAAGGCCCTCCGATTGCCGACTCGTGGAAGTAAGAGGGCGTCGGGCACAGCCCGCATTGGGGGGATCCGGCCCGGTTCGCACCTGATTTGACCGCATTCACGCCTGTTCTGTGACGACCGTGCCGGCGTGTGCCGATGTGTAGCCGTGTGGCGGGCGGGTATACACGTAGCTGGTAGCACTCCTGATGTCACCCGTGCGAGATAGGGAGCCTGGCGTGTTGGTGAATGACTTCCTCAGCGCCGCCATTGTTGGTGTGTTGGTCGGCGTGCTCGGCCGGCTCGTACTGCCGGGGCGACAGCGGATCGGCGTGTTTGTAACGTTGCTGATCGGCGTCGGTTCGGCGCTGCTCGGCACGTTTGTCGCGGGAGCGCTCAACATCACCGACAACGCGCCGGTCAAGGTGTGGCGCGTCGAGTGGGATTGGATCGTTCTCGCCATCCAGGTCGGCTTCGCCGTCATCGGCACCGCGATCGCCGCGGCCATCTCACACACGAGGCTCGCCCGGAACGAGGTGCCGCAGCGGCGAAGCGCCAAGGCCCGCAAGTCCGGGGCCGCGAGGAGCTAGCCGCCCACTGGTCGGGCCGCCGTCACACGCGTGACCGATCGGGCCGTCCGCCGCGTGGCAGACCTCGACAGCCTCGGAGACGATTGCCTCGACTGGATCTTCACGTCGAACCGGCCGCCAGGGCCACGGCCTCGATCTCGATGAGCAACTCGGGCAGGAACAGCCGCGAAACCTCGACGAGGGTGCTCGCGGGCGGATTGGCGGTGTCGATGAACTCGTCCCGCGCCGCGCGGATTGCCGCAACCGCACCGATGTCTCGTACGTAGTAGGTCAGCTTCACCACGTCGGCGAAGGAGGCGCCCGCCGCGTCCAACACCGCTTCGAGGTTGCGAAACGCCTGTCGGGTCTGCTCTGCCATGTCTCCGAGGCCGACGACCGCACCCGCGGCGTCGAGCGGCACCTGGCCGGAGACGAACAGAAGACCGGCGGCGCGCATCGCGTGGCTGTAGCCGGGCGGTGTTTTCACCGAGTTTGCCATGTAGGGAACCGGACCTGACGACATGGAGCAACATTAGTCGCTCGCGACGGGTCGACTCAGGACCACGATAGGTGTAAATTTGTCGGCCGAAGAGGTTGAATGGACAACCTTCCGAGAGTCAGGGAGTAGTGGATGGACATCATCGTGCTCATCGGCCGAATCCTGTTCGCGTTCCTCTTTCTTACGTCCGGATATGCGCACTTCGCTCAGCGCAAGATGATGGCTCAGTACGCCGAGGCTAGGGGCGTGCCGATGGCGATGCCCGCGGTGCTCGGCGGCGGCGTGTTGCTGCTCGCCGGTGGGATCATGGTCCTGCTGGGCATCTGGGCCGACCTCGGCGCGCTGCTGCTCGTCATCTTCCTGATCTCGACTGCCACGCTCGTGCACGGCTTCTGGAAGGACACCGACCCACAGGCCCGCCAGACGGAGATCGTCCAGTTCAGCAAGGACACGGCGCTCGCTGGCGCCTCCTTGATGCTCTTCGCGTTCTTCTCCTTCGCCGGTGACGACCTGGGACTTACGATCACGGGGCCGCTGTTCAACATCAGCTGACTCGAGACGAGGCCAATGCTTGGATATCGCGTGGACCCGGGCGACGAAGGAAGTCACGTCATCCTGCACGTGCCCCACGCGTCTTCGGCGATTCCGCCTGACATTCGGCGAGGACTCCTCCTCGACGACGCCGAGTTGGCGGCCGAGCTGGCCCACATGACGGACGCGTACACCGACGTCATCGCGGCGCGGGCGACCGCGGCCGCCGCTCATTCGCCGTGGTCCTTTGTGAACAGTCTGTCGCGGCTTGTGGTCGATCCGGAACGTTTTCCCGACCAGCGGGAGGACATGCGGGCGGTCGGAATGGGCGCGGTCTACACCCGCACTCATGACGGCCGCCCACTTCGCCGCGACGACGAAGGCGCCGAGGCGGACCTGCTCGGGAATTGGTTCGCGCCATACAGCGAAGCCATAGCCCGGCTGGTCGCGGCACGATTGGCCGCGGTCGACGCCGTGATGATCATCGACGTGCACTCCTATCCCAGTCGACGGCTGCCCTACGAGATTGGCGGTGAGGAGCGGCCGGCCATCTGCCTGGGGACGCACGAGTTCCACACCTCCGACTGGCTTTTGGCAGCGGCCAAGGAGGCCTTCGCGTCCTGCGGCGACATCGGGGAGAACTCGCCGTTCGCCGGCTGCTATGTGCCGGAGAGGTACTTCGAGACTGATTCCCGTGTGGGCGCTCTCATGGTGGAGATTCGCCGTGACGTCTACATGGCCGAACCCGGCGGCATCGAGGATCCCGCCGGTGTCGAGCAGGTGAGTGCGGGCCTGGCCCGACTCATCGACGCCGTGACATGAGCTACATCTGGTCGGGCGCCTCGATGCCGAGAAGCCCGAGACCGAGGGCGAGCGTCCGGCCGGTCAGGTCGCAGAGTAGGAGCCGGCTGCTTCGTACCGGCTCGTCCGCCCGCACGACCGGACACTGCTCATAGAATGTGGTAAATGCACTTGCGAGGCCGTGCAGGTACGACGCGAACCGGTGAAACTCCATTGACCTCGCGACCTCGGTGACGGTGCCTTCGAAACCGAGCAACGCCAGCGCGAGTGCCCGCTCCGCCGGCTCGGTCACGATCAAGGTCTGCTCGTCGCGCGACGGCTCGACCCCGGCTCGACCGAAAATCGATCGGACGCGGGCGTGCGCGTACTGCAGGTACGGTGCGGTGTTGCCCTCGAAGGAGAGCATCCGGTCGTAGTCGAAGACGTAGTCCCGGACCCGGTCAGTGGAGAGGTCGGCGTACTTGACGGCACCGGTGCCCACGCCGTGCGCCACCTGTGCTCGTACCTGTTCATCCAGGTTCGGGTTCTTTTCGGCGACGACCGCGGCGGCGCGGGCGACGGCCTCGTCCAGTAGGTCAGCGAGCTTGACTGGTGCGCCGGCCCGGCTGCGCAGCATCTTGCCGTTCCTGCCGAGAACCGAGCCGAATCCGATGTGCTCGGCCCGAGCGGGTGGCTCCAGCCAGCCGGCCTGCCGGGCGACCTCGAAGACCATCTGGAGGTGCTGGCGCTGTGGGGTGCCTACGACGTAGAGCAGGCGCGTGGCGCCGAGAGCCTGGGTGCGGTAGCGAATCGCGGCCAGATCCGTTGCGCCGTATCCGAATCCACCGTCGCGCTTTCGTACGATGACGGGCAGCGGCCGGCCGTCGCGATCGGTGAACCCGGGTGGAAAGACGCATTGAGCGCCCTGGCTGTCGCGCAGCAGTCCGAGCCGGTCCAGCTCCTCTACGACGGATTGGAGCATGCCGTTGTAGAAGCTCTCGCCGACGAAGTCCTCTGTGGTCAGCCGCACGCCCAGGCGGTCGTAGATGGCCACGAAGTGCTTCTCCGACTCGTCAACAAGCTGCCGCCACAGCCGGAGCGTGCCCTCGTCTCCGCTCTGCAGCGCCACCACCCGCCGCCGGGAGCGATCGGCGAAGTCGTCGTCGGCGTCGAACGCGGCCCGGGCCGCCCTGTAGAAGGTATCGAGGTCGCCGACAGACAGTTCCTTTGCGGCCTCGGACCCACCGATGTCGAGCAGGTGCTCGATCATCATCCCGAACGGCGTGCCCCAGTCGCCGAGGTGATTGGCGCGGTGGATCCGGTGGCCCAGCCATTCGAGAAGCCGAACCGCGGCATCGCCGATCACCGTCGAGCGTAGATGTCCGACGTGCATCTCCTTGACCACGTTCGGCGCCGAGTAGTCGACCACAATGGTCTCCACGGGCTCGGCCGTTGTCACGCCGAGTCGGTCGTCGCGGGCGATCTCGGCACACGACCGCGAGAGCACTTCATCGCGGATGGTGAGGTTGATGAAGCCCGGCCCGGAGACCTCCACCTTGGAGCAGAAATCGTCGAGTGGGGTCCGGCCGACAACCTCGGCGGCGATGTCGCGAGGGTTCCGGCCGAGCCGGCGGGCCAGTGCCAGGGAACCGTCGGCCTGGAAGTCGGCATGCTGGGACCGTCGAATGGCCGGTTCGACTGGTCCACCCGCCGCTGGTTCACCGGCCGCGGCGGCGAACCCGGCCGTGAGCCGATCACGCAACAGCGACTCGAGGTTCACTAGTCCGGCCCGGCGACGTTGAATGTGGACTCACCCTGCCCTGCGCGAACGACGATGATGTCGGCGGGCTCGGGAGAAGGGTTGCACTCGCGGTGCACCGCACCCTTAGGGACGATAAGGAAGTCGCCAGGGCCGGCCTCGACGACGTTCGTTCCGCCCGCACCGAACTCCATCCTCATCGAGCCGGTGAGGATGTAGATCACAGACTCGTAATCGCCGTGGTGATGCCAGCCAGACATCATGCCTGGGTCGGTGCGAACGTATCCCGCCCACATGTCGTCCGTGGCGAAAGCCTGCTGCCGGTCCATGCCCGGTGTCGGCGGTCCCGGCGTCCGGTCATCCGGGGTCACGACCCGGATCTCGTGCTGCTCTCCCATGAGAATCTCCTCCCGCCATGTCATGGTAGACATTGAGTGTGCTGGCTCCAGTGGTGCGAACGTTGACATTGCCCTGTCCGAGCGATCATGCATTCCGAGTGTTTACCGAGCGTATCGGTGAATGGTGGCCGCAGGGCTTCACAGCCAGCGGGGACAGCCTCGCTACCGTCGTGATCGAGGGCATGGAAGGGGGGCGGGTCTACGAATGTGACACCCGCGGCCGTGAGCTCGACTGGGGGTCTATCGTCACCTGGGACGAGGGACGTCGCTTCGTACAGTCGTGGACGCTCGGGCTCAGCCGCGGTGCCTCCACTGTGGACCTGCAGTTCAACGGCAATGGCGTCGCCTGTGAGGTGCGGTTGGAGCACCGCGACTGGAGCCCGGATCAGGAAGCGGATCGGTCGAAGTTCGACGACGACCACGGTTGGAGCGTCGTTCTCGACGCCTACCGACGCTATGTGGAGCAAGGAGATTGACATGACCGGTGAGCTCTCCTTCTTCGAGCTCGGCGTGGGCGATGTCGAACGAGGTCGCGCATTCTACGAGGGCCTGTTCGGCTGGAGTTTCTCGAGTGGGCCCTCGGGACAGGGGTACGCGATTGGAACTCCGACAATCCCGGGCGGGATGCACGGCGGTGATGCGGGCACTGCGCCGTACGTCTTCTTCCGCGTGACCGACATGGACGCGGCGATCGAGAGGGTGCGGGAACTCGGCGGCAGCGTCGAGGAGATGGACGTCGAGGGCGAAGACGAGTCGGTCGAACGCTTCGGCCGGTTCAAGCTCTGCCGCGACGACCAGGGATCGTCGTTCGGCCTGCATCAGCCGCCAAAGACTTAGCTGCCGCTGCCGTACGGCCGGGTCAGGATCTCGAGGTTGTGACCGTCGGGATCGTCGAAATAGAGCCCGCGACCGCCATCTCGGGTATTGATCTGTCCGGCCTGATGATGGTACGGGTCCGCCCAGAAGGAGAGGCCCCGCCCACGGATCCGGTCGAAGATCTCGTCGAACTCCGGCTCGCCGACCAGGAAGGCATAATGCTGCGGGACGATCTCGCCGCCGGAATCCACGAAGTCGAGGGTCACGTCGTTGTCCGCCTGCACTGTCAGAAACGGGCCGAATGAGGCCGGGCTGGGCAGCCCGAGAATCTCGGCCAAGAAGTCGGCCGACGCCCGCTTGTCGCGCGCCGACACAATGGTGTGGTTCAACTGGACCGGCATGGTCTTCCACGGTATCAGCGCTCGTTGGCCAACTATGCGCGGCTGCTCGGCGAGCGCTAGTGACTCGACCACGGGTTTCGGGCCTCCTCCATGCCGCGGTTGGCCAGCGCGTCGGCCCGCTCGTTGTCGACGTCGCCGGCGTGGCCCTTGACCCAGAGCCACTCCACCTCGTGTCGCTGGACCGCCTTCTCCAGCCGCTGCCACAGGTCGGCGTTCTTCACCGGCTGCTTGGACGCCGTCATCCAGCCATTCCGCTTCCAGGCCGGGAGCCAGTTGAGGATGCCGCTACGCACATACACGCTGTCGGTGTGCAGGCGAACCGCGACCGGACGGGTCAGACTCTCCAGTGCCCGGATGGCCGCCATCAACTCCATGCGGTTGTTCGTGGTCCGCTCCGGCTCGCCGCCGTAGAGCTCCTTCTCGTGACCGTCGAAGCGCAGCACGACACCCCAGCCGCCGGGACCGGGATTGCCGCTGCAAGCCCCGTCGGTGTAGATGTCCACCGTCTTCCGCGCCGGCCGCTTCTCCATGCGGTGCAACCTACCTGCAAGTGTTCGAGAGTCGCCCCGTGCGACGCGCTCGAACCCGGCAAGTGTTGAACACCTGCGATGATCTTGGGGGCGCGGAGCCCAGACTGCGGAGTCCAGATTATTGACGCCCAACCGCTGGGCGGTCCTTCTTCGGCAGCTTGCTCACCACTGCGTCATACGAGGCGTCGATCGCCTCGACCAGTTCCTGGTGCGGAATCGAGCCGTCGATGCGCAACGTGTTCCACCCGGAGCGTCCGATGTAGGCCATCACCGATGCGTCGCTCGGATAGCGATGCAGCCACTCGTCGGCCTCCTCGCGGGTCCGGCCGCACTTGACGCCGACCGATGAGGCCGACTCAGACTTCGAGCCCAGGAAGGCGAAGATCTTGGGACCGACCTTCACGACGATGTCGCTCTCCCACGGCTCGTCCCGCCAGGCGCCCGGCTTGGCCAGGCAGTAGGCGAGCACCTCGTCCCATGTCATCGCCGGAACACGTCAGCGGGTGCCGGAGATGTAGTTGCTGAGGGCGGAGCGCTCGGTCTCGAGCTCGTCGATCCGGTTCTTCACCACGTCGCCGATGCTCACGATCCCGCGCAGGCCGCCGTCGACGACGACGGGCAGGTGCCGGATTCGGTGCTCGGTCATGATCCGCATGATGTCCTCAAGGTGAGTCTCGGGTCCGACCGTGCGAACGTCGGTGGTGCAGATGACGCTGATCTGCTCCGACAGCACGGCGTCGCCGCGTGCCGCCAACGCACGGACGATGTCGCGCTCACTGGCGATGCCGTCCACAGAGGTGCCATCCGCGGAGACGACCACGGCGCCGATGCGGTGCTCGGCGAGCACGTTGAGAAGCTGCCGCACCTCCGCGTCGGGAGCGACCGTGACGACCTGGCCGCCCTTGACCCGCAGTATGTCGCTGATGCGCATCTGACCTCCCGAGACGACATTGTCGGGTAATGATCCCGTTTCTCACCAGCATGCCAGGCTCGTCCACCACCGGCAGCCCCAATTTTCATGATCGGCTACAGCGCCGGCTGGGCCGCCTGCCGTACCTTTGTCTGCCGTGCGCCGGCTTCATACGTCCAGTCAGTTGAGCGCCTGTGAGGTCGCCGAGCTCGCCACCACCAGCCGCGCCCCACTCAGCGCCGATACTCTCGATTCATGGCGCTCGGTGTGTGCCTGCTCTTCGACGAGCGGTCCGAACGCGCCTTGCGAAGCCTCTGGGACCGGCTGGAAGAACGCGGCGTCGCGACACTGCGTTCGCATACGCACGGACGACACCGTCCGCACCTGTCCTACGTGGTCCTGTTGAACTGGGACCTCGACGCGGTTCAGGACGTCGTCGAGGCACTGCCCGACCGAGGGCCGATCGACCTCAGCTTCGACGCACTCGCGACCTTCCGCCGCGGGCGGGCGTTCCTCGTACCCGCCACCCCGGCGGATCTTGTGGCGCGGCAGCAGGTCGTGGTCGAGAAGGTCGCCGCCACGGGCGCGATCGTCCATCAGCACTACGAGGTCGGGCGGTGGTTGCCGCATTGTTCAGTGGCGCCGCGCACGCGCCTCGAGCAATTGTCCAGCGTGGCTGCGGCCGTCTACGACATCCTTCCGCTCGCCGTCCGGGTCACGGGAGCGGCGCTGATTGACAGCTCCACCGGCCAGTCCTGGCCGCTCACCAACGTGCCGTGAGCTTAGTTAGCCTGTCGCTTAAGTATTGCGGCGTGGAATCCGTGTCACATCCGACGCCCGGGGACGCTAGGGTCATTACGGGTGGGCGACCGGGATCCCCGAGATATCCGTTACGGGAGGTCAAAGCCCACGCCGTGAAGGAGAGTTCCATGGCAACCGGCACCGTGAAGTGGTTCAACGCGGACAAGGGCTTCGGCTTCATCGAGCAAGAGGGCGGAGGCGCGGACGTGTTCGTCCATTACTCCGCGATTACGGGCGGCGGATACCGCGAACTCAAGGAAGGTCAAAAGGTCGAGTTCGAGATCACCCAGGGCCAGAAGGGCCCCCAGGCGGACAACGTCCGCGTCCTCTAGCGCTGACGTTCAGCGCTTAGGCGACGCTCACCCCGGCCCGCCGGCACGCCGCAACCAGCTCCGCCGATTCCAGCGTCGCTGGTCCGGTGTCATGCCGTAGCACGGCTTTGGTGTCGTCGATCGCACCGACGAGCAGGTCGCGGAGCATGCCGTCCGGGTCGGGCACGCACGCCCGCGCTATGCCCTCCACCGCATAGTGGACGATGCTCGGCGCGCTGTGCTTGCGGAAGGTCTTCGGCGAGACCGACAGCCGCCGGGTGAAGCCGTGCGCCCACCGCGACACGTCCGGTGCCTGCGCCAGCACCGCCTGGCTCGCCGCCTCGACCTCGCCCGCCGGCCGTCCGTCGAGTGCGGCGAGTACGCGGTTGCAGGTCAACACCGAGACGGCCATGACCCGTTGCCGTTCGTGGGCGACGACCGGGAGCGCCGTCGTCGCGCACCGCAGTGCGATCCGAGCGTCGACGTGGAGATCGTCGCTGACCAATCCGATCACGGACGGAATGAGCACCCCCAGGCGCGGGCGACCGGCGTCGGTGGTCCAATCGTTGACGTCTCGCGCGGTGGCCGAAAGAAGCTGGTGGGTGCAGCCGGGATGATCGCTCCAGCGCTCTCCGGCCAGGTACGACGCCAGCTCCATGAAGCACGCGCCCTTGCGCGGTGTCCGGTGTTTGCCTCGGGAGAGCACGGGCAGCAGTTCGGGAATCTCTGGCACGCGAATGTCGTCGCTCGACATCAGGCGCCTCCTCAGGATCGGCGGGCCCCGACCACCTCAGTGTGCTCCCCGGTCGGCAGCCGTGTCACCGGGTTGTCCATCAACGCCCGGACGCGGTCGGCGAAGCCGCAGGTAGACGAGCGCGGCCGCGGCGATGACGAGCGGCCAGGTCAGGTACCACCCGGTCATGACGAGCAGGGCGGCCACGAAGACAAGCGCTACCAAGGCGGACCGGTGGGCACCGCCGCCCCGAGGCAGGAGCCGGAGCGCCGCGGCCGTGCCCAAGGCGTACACGAGCACAAAGCAACCGGTGGTGAGCAACACCAATGGCTTCGGGCCCACGCCGGCGAGCGTAGTGGCCGCGAGCGCCAGCCCGGCCAGGCCCGCGACCACGGCGAGGCTGCGTCGCGGCATCTCGCCCGCGCTGCTGCCGCGAGCGAGCCACGCCGGAAGCGCGCCGTCGCGGCCCAGCGCGGCACCGAGCTTCGCCGCACCGGCGTAGTAGGCGTTCATCGCGCCGAGGGTCAGCAGCACGGCGGCCGCCGCGGCGACCAGCCTCGCATCCCCGCCGACCCCGGCCACGAGCAACTCCGCGAGCGGAGCTTCGGCGGTGCCAGCGGCGGGACCGAGCACGAGAACGCTCGCCGCCGCGACGCCGAGGTAGAGCACGCCGACCACGATGACCGCGATCGTGGCCGCGCGGGGCAGATCGCGCGACGGGCGGCGGAAATCCGCGGCCAGGTGCGTGATCGCCTCCCAACCGGCGAAGCTCCACACCAACAGGGCAGCCGCCGGGCCGATCGCCAACCAGCCGTTCGGCGCGAAGGGGGTGAGATTCGTGAGCCGGGCGTACGGAAGCGAGGCGATTACCGCTGTGAGCAGCAGCGCCACAAGCAGGGCAGCGAGGCCGAGCTGGACGCGGCCGGACACCCTCAGGCCAAACGCGTTGGTGACCGTCACGATCGCCATCAACGCTGCAGCTGTCAGCGTCGTGGTCCACATCCCCCCTCCCAGTGCGGCCGCGACGTACGCACCGCCGAAGATGGCGGCCGCCGGCGCACCGGCGGGGACGGCGAAGTAGAAGCACCACCCGACCACTGCCGCCGCGCGCGGGCCGAAGGCCAGACGAACGTACGTGGAGACGCCGCCCGCGTCGGGGTAGCGCGCTCCGAGCGCGGCGAATGTCTTGGCCAGCGGCATCGACAGGAGCACCAAGCCCAGCCAGGCCAGCAGCGATGCCGGCCCGGCGACCTCGGCCGCCAGCGCGGGGAGCGCGATCACGCCGGTGCCGAGGACCGCGCCGACATAAAGCGCCGTGCCCTGGGCGATGGTCAGCCGGCCGGCGGACCGGGTGTGCGGGGCGGGCGGGGCGGGCCGGGTCGAGGTGAGCGAGTTGGTCACGCGATCGAGCTTTATCTCGATCCGCCCGCCCGGACAGTGGCAGGAACGCCGATGTGCGATAGATTTCTGCCATGGTCCCGCACGTCGTCGCCATCGCCGTCACGGATGGAATCCCGGTGTTCGAGTTCGCCGTGCCCTGCGAGGTTTTCGGAATCGACCGCTCCGATCTGGTCAATCCCTGGTATGAGTTGCGGCTGTGCGCCGGGGAGGCGGGCACATTGGGCACGACCCAAGGTCTGCGGATCGATACCTCGTACGGACTGGACGAGCTGCTCACCGCGGACACCATCATCGTTCCGGCGTGCCGGCGGGCTACCCAGATCGAGCCACCTGAACCCCTGCTGGCCACGCTGCGGGAGGCCCACTCGCGCGGGACTCGCCTGGTGTCGATCTGCAGCGGGGCCTATCTGCTCGCCGCCGCCGGGTTGCTCGACGGCCGCCGGGCGACGATGCACTGGATGAACGCGGTCGACTTCGCCCACCGATTCCCGAACGTGCTCGTGGATCCGGCGGTGCTCTACGTCGACGAAGGGGACGTGCTCACCTCAGCCGGCACCGGCTCCGCGATCGACCTGTGCCTGCACCTCGTGCGGCTCGACCATGGCGTCGCGGTGGCCAACGAGGTGGCTCGGCGCATGGTGGTGCCGCCGCATCGTGACGGGGGCCAGGCGCAATTCGCCCGGCCGCTGACGCGCGCCGCCGGGCTGCACGCCGTACCAGACGCGTCGGACCTCACCCCGGTGCTCGATTGGGCCCGCGCGCGCCTCGACCAGCCACTCACCGTGGCGCACCTCGCGCACGCGGCCCACATGAGCCCTCGTACGTTCGCCCGCCGCTTCCGCGAGGTGCTCGGCACGAGCCCGTTGCAGTGGCTCGTCGAGCAGCGCGTGCGGGTGGCTCAGGAACTGCTTGAGACCACGGACGATCCGGTCGAGCGGATCGCCGGCCGGGCCGGCTTCGGCACCGCGGTCAGCCTGCGCCAACACTTCCGACGGGTCACGAGTGTCTCGCCGCAGACCTACCGGCATGTGTTTCGTCGCGCCCCGGATCGCCGGGCGGTCACTGAGGATCCGAGGAACTAAGGTCGTCTCGTGACCGGATTCTGGCAGGGCTTGAAGAGCCGGGTGGTGCGGCTCACCGGTCGCGGCCAGCCGGTCCGGCCCGGTCGGTCCGTCGCCACCAAAATGCTGCGACACACGCTCGCCTACTCCCCGGAGCCGGACGGACGGGCCGACCCCGGCGAGATCGTGTGGACCTGGGTCGCGTACGAGGACGACCCCGACCGCGGGAAGGACCGCCCGGTCCTGGTTGTGGGTCGCGACGGCGACGTTCTGCTCGGCCTGATGCTGTCGAGCCAGCCCGACCGCGACGGAGACCGCGATTGGTACGCCCTGGGGCCCGGCACGTGGGATCGGCATAAGCGCCCCAGCTGGGTCCGGCTCGACCGGGTCCTCCAGTTGACGGAGGACGGCATACGCCGCGAGGGTGCCGTGCTCGAGCGCCGGCGTTTCGACGCCGTCGCGCAGAGGCTGCGTCGCGGCTACGGCTGGGGATGAGCGCTCGCCCGGTGGCGGCCTGGCGGCGGATTACGGTCGGTTGAGGCCCGCGAACCGCACATCGCCGAGGACTCGGGCGAGGAGTGGTTGGGCGATGTTGCGTCCGGTGATGATGACGACGGTACGACCCCGGCGTTCCACCATCCCGGCCAGGAGCGCGGCCACGCCGACCGCGCCGGAACCCTCCGCGACGATGCCGGCGGTCGACGCGAGGTATCGGATGGCGTCCTCGATCTCATGCTCGGTCACGGCGACGATGCCGGTGCCGCGGACGAGTTCGGGGGTGATGGCGCCGGGCTCGAGGTTGCCGGCAAGCCCGTCGGCGAGCGTCTCGCTGACGGTCACCCCGACGACGTGGCCGGCGGCAATCGATGCGGACACCGCGCGGGAGGCGGCCGCCTCGACCCCCACGATGCGTATCTCGCGGGCGTTCGCCCTGCCCGCAGACAAAGCACTGCCCGCCCACAGCACCGTACCCGCCAACAGCCCGCCGCCACCGACTGGTACGACCAGCGTGAGCGGCTCATCGGTCGCCGCCGCCACCTCCGCGGCAACGGTCGCCTGACCCGCGATGACGTCCGGATCGTTGTACGGCGACACGTACACCGCGCCCTGGTCGGCGAGGCTGAGCGCGTGGGCCTCGGCGGCGTCATAGTCCTCGCCGTGCTGGACGAGATGCACGCCCAGTAGCTTGAGCGCGTCCACTTTGGCCGATGACGCGTTTCGTGAGACGACGACGGTCGCCTCGACGCCGAGTCGCGCGGCGGCGTAGGCCACACCGAGGCCGTGGTTGCCGGCGGAGGCGGTCACCACTGGCAGCCCGCTAGCGGCATGCGTCGACAGGGCGGCCACCGCGCCGCGCACCTTGAATGACCCGGTCGGTTGGAAGGTCTCGAGCTTGAGCAGCGCCTGTTCGCCGGCGACTTCAAGGGGCAGCAGCGGGGTCGGCGGGAGATGTTCGGACACCGCTTCGGACGCCCGCTGCAGGTCGTGCGCGGTTGGCACTCGTACGGATCGCACGACCCTGACCGTAGCCCGTCGCCCCCGAGGGCAAGCAGATCTTGGATCATTCTTGGTGTCATGGGCCCTGTCATTGGCCCGCAGATCATCCAAGATCTCGTGGTGGCGGTACGGTCGGGTATGAGCCGATGGATGAACGACGCGGTTGAAAAGTACCTCATCGATCTCGCTCGGGTCGAGCACGACGACCCACTGCTGGTCGAGATGGAGGCTCGCGCCGAGGAGCACGGCTTTCCCATTGTCGGGCGCGCCACGGGCCGGTTTCTCGAGCTGGCCGCGCGCACGATCGGGGCGCGTCGGGTGATGGAGCTCGGATCGGGGTATGGGTATTCGGCGTACTGGTTCGCCCGCGCGGTGGGGCCGGAGGGCGAGGTCGTCTGCACCGACGGGGATCCGGACAACGCCTCGCTCGCCGAGCAGTACCTGCGCAAGGCGGGCGTGTGGGATCGGGTGCGCTACCGGGTGGGGGACGCTCTGGAGGGTCTCGCCGCGGAGAGCGGCGACTTCGACGTCGTCTACTGCGACGTGGACAAGCACGGATATCCGGAGTGCTGGCGCGTCGCTCGCGAGCGCATCCGCGTCGGTGGGCTCTGGCTGTGCGACAACGTGATATGGAGCGGTCACGTAGCGACCGGCACGGACCGCGAGGGGCTGGAGGGATGGACGGCCGCGATCCGCGAACACAACCAGATGGTCGCCGAAGACGAGCGGTACGTCGGCAGCATCGTGCCAATTCGGGACGGCGTCATGGCGGCGCTGCGTGTCGCCTGAGGTTCACGCTAGCCTTATATAAGCAGTGGCTGCTAATGTCGGTACCGTGCACGCGTTCGACATTCTGGGTGACCCGGTGAGACGGCGGATCCTCGAGCTACTCGCCGATGGCGAACGCGCGGCCGGCGATGTCGGCGCCGTGGTGCAGCACGAGTTCGGGATCTCCCAGCCCGCCGTCTTCCAGCACCTCAAGGTGCTGCGCGACAACGGCTTCGCGAGTGTGCGCGTGGACGGCACGCGGAGGCTCTACGCCGTTGAGTCTGGGCCGCTGCGCGAGGCGGACGTCTGGCTGGAGACCTTCCGGCGGTTCTGGACGCCGCACCTGGACGCGCGTGCCACGGAGCTAGCCCGGGGCAAGCGCGCGCGGCGTCTCAAGCAAGACGGCGGATAGATCTAATCGTCGTCGACGTTGTGGCGCCGACGGTACTTACGCCACTCCTCGCGGCTCTCCAGGAACCAGAACAGCGCCCCGGTCACCGCGATGACGATGGCACCCGAGAGGACGACTACGCCGGCGCTCATCTGCTCGAAGTCGAGGCCGAACAGCTCATTGAACGACGGGATGAGGAGGCCGTACCAGAAGAGCCCCCACAGGGCCGCCTCCACGACGAGGGCGAAGACCCACGCCCGTAGGCGCCCCCGAACGTGTGCAACCCAGTTGATGAGGAACGCGACGACCGCGAAGCCGATGATGGCGGCACCTTGCCCAGGGTGCTCGGGCACCCAGTCGAAGAGCCACGTGTTGAAGGCGCGGCCGACCGCCTTCGTGGCGGACCAGACCTCGGCGCGGAAGAAGACGACCGCGATCAGAATTGCGATCAGGGCGAGAGCGCCCACCACCGGCTTCAGGAGGCTGCGGGAGCGCCGGGTGGTGTCGACCATGAATTGCCTCCTCGAGGGCGAACGATGTTGTCAATGAGGCTCGCAGGCTACACGCCCTAGGTCAACGGCACCATCGGGTCGTGCATGTCGGGCCATCGGGCGAGCCGGCCTCCACATAAAGGCCGTACAGCCGGAAATGCCGGTATTAGTGCCGATTTCCCAGGCGGCGGATACTGTTCAACACTTGCCCGTATGGGAGCGCATCTAAACGGGCAAGAGTTGAACTGTCGCCATGGCTACGGTCGCGACCAAGGTCATGACCGGAAAGGCGGACCGGCATGAGGGTGATCCTGTTCGGCGCCACCGGCATGGTGGGGCAGGGTGTGCTGCGCGAGTGCCTGCTCGATCCTGAGGTGGAGGCGGTTCTCGCCGTCGGCCGGACACCGGTCGACCAGCGACATCCCAAGCTGCGTGAAATCGTGCACGGGAATCTCTTCGACCTCGCCTCGATCGAGGGTGAGTTCGCCGGCCACGACGCGTGCTTCTTCTGTCTTGGCGTCTCGTCGGCGGGCATGAGCGAGGAGGCCTACCGCCGAGTGACCTACGACATCACCCTGGCGACCGCGCAGGCCATGGCGCGGCAGAACCCGGACATGACGTTCATCTATGTGTCCGGGGCCGGCACCGACAGCTCGGAACGCGGTCGGATGATGTGGGCGCGGGTCAAGGGCAAGACCGAGAACGACCTGCTCAAGCTTCCCTTCAAGGCCTACATGTTCCGGCCCGGGTTCATCCAACCGATGCACGGCATCAGGTCGAAGACGCGGCTCTACCGCACGCTCTACGCGGTCACGTCGCCGCTGTACCCGGTCATCAAGAGACTCGTTCCCAATGTCGCCACATCGACCGAGCAACTGGGACGCGCGATGATCAAGGTAGCGGCCAGCGGCGCGCCGAAGCGGGTGCTCGAGACGCGCGACATGAACGCAATCTGATCCGACCGAGCCGCGCCCCTGAGCGTGCCAGCTCGGCGGGAGGTCGCCTCTCGTGGCGAAAGTCCGATGCGTCAGGCGGTCAGCTCTCGTTCCAACGGCGTACGGAAGCGCGGCGTCACCCGCACGGAGCCGATCCAGTCGGCCAGGCGGCGGGCCGCGGCCTTCACGCCCGCGGCCTTGGCCCGGCCGACGTCCTCGAGAAGCCGGTACGCCACAACGCCGTCACCGCGCTGCGCCCAGCCGCCCACGATCCGGCCGTCCGACCAGATGGTCGGGCCGATGTTGCCTGAGCGGTCAAACAGGGCCTGGGCGTGCCCGCCGACGTACCAGAACCGGTCAGCCCAGCCCATCGCCGTCGCGTCGAGGGCGGGTAGCAGCGCGACCCACGACTCTGGCTCGGCCGCCGGCTCGAGGTCGTCGGGCAACACGTGCCCCGTTGCGCCGCCGAGATCCACCTCGACCGAGCCGACCGCGGCGAGTGCCTGTTTGACGTGGGCCACCGTCCACCCCGTCCACCACTTGATGTCGGCGACCGTGCCTGGGCCGAACGACGCCAGCCATCGGCGCACCAGCTCGGCCCGCGCTTCCGCGGCTGGGATCTCCGCGATCCCCGCAGGCAGCCACGCTTCGACCGGTGACCAGTGGTACTGGCTGCTCGTCCACGTGCCTCGTGGCCGCCCGCGGACAATGTGGCCCTCGGCAGCGAGCATGAACAGCACCCAGGTGGTGATGTTCTGCGGGCCCCCGTACGACTTTCCCTCAGCGACCTGGACCTGGGTACGCAGGCGCGGCTCATCCGCGGAGAGTTGCGCCCCGGTCGCCTCGCCCCGCTTCGCGAGCGCTCGGGCGGTGGCCTCCTCCACCTCCTTGAGCCAGGTTCCGTCGCCCACGCCTGCCTGGGTTAGGAGCTTGGTGTACGTGCGCCGCTGCAGCACGGCGATCGCGTCGGTGCACGCGGCCTGAATGACGGGTGCGAGCCCGGTCGGGACCACGAACATCGTCCGGCGCATCCCCAGCATCCGGATCAGGGACCGCTGGTCGTAGAGCGCGCCCTCGATCGCGGCGGCGTCGACCGGGCCCATGCGGGCGTGGATGGCGATGAATACCGATGCCGGGTCGGTGGAGTGGAGCGCAACCACACCGGATGCGGCCTCGACCGGAGTGGCCGCCTTCGCCGAGGCGGCGAGGTGGTGCCGTACACCGAGCCGGGCCCGGCGCTCCTCGACGCCGATGCGCCTCACGCCTGGCTCCTCGAGGACCGGCGCCGGATCACCACCGCCACGATGATCGCGGCCGCGATCAGGCCAGGCCCACAATGGACGGCGAGCACACCGGCGAGGCTGGGCCCGCCCCAGTCGTCGCGGTATGAGGCGGGGTCCGACATGTCGATGACGAAGAGCTCCACGACCGCCCGGACGATCAGGTAAAGCCCGATGATCAAGCCCAAGATGCTAGCGATCTTCCGCATGCGGCGATCCCTTCGATGCGGCCGTGTCGGGCTCGGTGACGTCGGCGACGGTCGCCCGCATGGCGTGCAGCGCCTCGTCGGCATTCACGGCCACTGCGACGCCGTGCTCGCCAGTACCCAGAGTGATCAGCCTTCCCCGTACCCGCTCATCGGCGACCACGGGCCAGGCTGTTGTGGAACCGAACGGCGTGATCGTGCCGCGCTCGTACCCAGTCGCCGCCTTGGCCGCGTCGGCGTCCGGCAGGGAGAGCCGGCTGACGCCCAGCAGCATCCGCAGCTTGGGCCAGGAGATGACCCGATCGCCCGGCACGAGTACGAAGACGAAGTCGCCGTCGCCGCGGCGTACCACAAGGGTCTTGACGACATCGGCGATGTCGACACCGCGCGCCGCGGCCGCTTCGGCCACGCTGCGCACAAGTCGGTAACGGACGACGCGATGCGCGACGCCGGCCGAGACGAGCGCGTCTAGCGCGGGACCGGACACGGATGCACACTACCTCCGGTAGGCAGGAGCACGGGCGAGCGAGAGTGGATCATGGCGACGCGGGTGCAGGTGGTCGGCGCGGGCGCGACGAGGCTGCGGGTGTCGTCGACCGAGGGCGTCGACCACTACGGCGTAATCATGCAGGACCCCGAGGGCAACGAGTTCTGCGTCCATTAGTTCCACTCATCGATCTCCGATCGGCGGCGCTGTTCGGGAATCGAGGGCAGGTACGCTCCCCGGCGTTTCGTTCAGCGCTATGAGGGAGTCGCCGGTGTCCACGGTTCCGCGGCAGTCCGTTCCGCAGCACTCCGTTCCGCAGCAGTCGGCTCACGAGCCGCCCGCGATCGTGCATTGGTCGGGGCGGGAGGTCCGGGCGTTGCGCGAGGCGCGCCGGATGAGCGTACGAGAGTTCGCCGCACACCTGGGCGTCAGCGATCGGATGGTGTCCAAATGGGAGGCTGCTGGTGCGGCGATCCGTCCACGACCGCTCAATCAGGCGGCCCTGGACACCTCATTGGCGATGTCCAGCGCCGAGGTCAAGAGCCGATTCGCAAGCATCGCGGCGAGCCTGCCGAAGTCGCCCCTTGCCGCCCTGCGCGGTTTGGAGGCGGAGCCGCACGCCGGTCACCGCCACCTGGTGCGGCATCCGGTGGACGACACGGTGATGGCGATGATCGATGCAGGCCCCTTCGACGCCGAGGGCGGGAGGAGGATCTGGCTGCCCGCCTTCTACGTCGACATCGATCCGGTGAGCAGCGCGGACTACGGCCGGTTCGTGGCCGCGACCGGGTTCCCGCCTCCCGCGCACTGGCCCGGGGGCGGCGGCCCCGAGGCCATCGTCGACCGCCCCGTCCAGGTCACCTGGGCCGACGCGAACGCGTACGCGGCGTGGGCGTCGAAGTGCTTGCCGTCAGTCGACCAGTGGGACCGGGCGGTCGGGCAGGCGGGCGTGACCGGGGGCCCGGTGGCCGAGTGGTGCGCGGCGGCGGCGCCGGTGCGCCGCAGACTCCCGGCGGACGGCCCGGATCCCCACGACTCGGCCGCGAACGCGGCCTTCCGATGCTCGTCCCCGGTCGCCGAGATGCTGGCTCTGCTGGCCATTTAGGTCGGCGGTTGTTCGCGGCGATCAGCCACAGTGGTCACATAGCGTCGGCAGAAGTTCGCGCGAGGGCGTAGGCGATGGCCTTCCGGATCGGCAGGATTGACCATTGTGGAGCTGATGGACGTCACCGTGGCGCTGACCACCCTGCGCGAACGGCTCGAGGCCGACCGGGAGACGAACATTGGCTTTCCGGGGGCGGTGGACTTCGACTACACCGCCGTCCTGCCGTTTTTCCAGTACCTGCTCAACAACGTCGGAGACCCATTCGTGGACGGGGTCGGCCGGGCCCATACCAAGGACCTCGAACGGCACGTGATCGACTTCTTCGCCGACCTCTTCGGCGCCGGTGCCGAGGATCGCTGGGGCTACGTGACCAGCGGCGGCACGGATGGCAATCAGTACGGCCTGCATCTGGCCCGCAGCCGCCATCCCGACGCCCTGGTGTACTACTCGGAGGCCGCCCACTACAGCGTGCCCAAGCTCATCGAACGCCTGCGGATGCGAGCGGTCAGGATCCGCGCCGACGCGTACGGCGAGATCGAGTACGACGATCTCCGCTCGCAGCTGGGATACCGCCGCGACCGGGCGGCCGTCGTCGTCGCGACCGTCGGCACAACGATGACGGAGGCGGTTGACGACGTGACGACGATCCGTCGCGTGCTCGCCGACCTCGCCATCCGCGACGCGTACATCCATGTCGATGCGGCGCTCGCGGGGATCCCTCTGGCACTGCTGGACAGTGGGCAGCGACCGGGCTTCGACATCGCCGACGGCGCCGACTCAATCGCCGTGAGTGGGCACAAATTCATCGGCAGCCCGTTCCCGTGCGGGATCCTCCTCACGCGGCGAACGTTGCGCGAGCGCGTCGCCTGCTCGGTGCCGTACATCGGTGGAGTCGACTCGACGGTCGGCGGATCCCGCAGCGGCCACGCCCCGCTCCTGCTGTGGTACGCGACGCACCGGTACGGCGTTGACGGCTTACGCAAGCGCGCCGAAGAGTCGCGAGATCTCGCCGGGTACGCGGTCGCCCGCCTCAACGAGATCGGTGTCCCGGCGTGGCGGCACCCACACGCGTTCACGGTTGTGCTGCCCACCCCGCCGCGAGCCGTCACGGAGAGGTGGGCGCTGGCCAGCGCGGACGGCATCAGTCACGTCATCTGCATGCCGGGGGTGAGCGCCCGGCAGATCGACGCGTTCGTCCAGGATCTGTCGGGAGACGGGCCGCAGCCCGAGAGCGGGTGCGGCCTTACCGGCTCAGGCCAGTAAGCCACACGCGATCATGAACGACGTCGGGGTGGGCTCGGCACGGTGGGGATCAGCGGCCCGTGATCAATCGGGCCAAAGCCGCGTCTACGTCCAAATGGTCGGTCTCTCGGCCGCGGGGCACGACCACATAGGTGCGCCGAAGAAAGCGCACGAGGACGCTGCGTGGCACCTCGAAGAGTGCGTTTCCGTCGGGGGAGGACAGGGCCAGGGCAACGAAGTCGCCGCGTGGTGTCGCCCACGGCCAGACCCGAACGTCGCCGATGCCGGCCGGTTCGTCGAGACCGGTCACGAGCAGCTCGCGGGCGAATGACCAGCTGACCGTCTCGCCGCTGGCCGTCTCCGCGTGGAAGAGCACGTGCACGGCGTACGGGTCGGCAGGGTCGTATCGCAGGCTTGCCCGCACCGGCAGCGCGGTCGCGTCGGGCGCAACGAGTCGAAGTGACGTCTCGACCTCAACGGTCTGCGGACGAATGGCACTCATGGCTGACTCCCCC
Source organism: Micromonosporaceae bacterium (assembly GCA_045403155.1). Classification (GTDB taxonomy): domain Bacteria; phylum Actinomycetota; class Actinomycetes; order Mycobacteriales; family Micromonosporaceae; genus JAXIPB01. Next base: position 864 of record JAXIPB010000060.1, on the reverse strand, counting down.
CGGCCCTGCTGCGAGGCGCCCCCGCTGCCTCGCACTCCCATACTCAGGTGATACTCCTCATCACGCTGCGCCATGAGCTGTTCTCACCCAGTAGTGGTCACGAAGCGGCGAAAAAAGGTCCCTATTGTGGTTGGTTACCAATTGATGTCCTGTTCCTTGGGCGGTTCCGGCCAAAACGGCTGCCTGTCGCTCGGTGTTTTCGAGCGGGTCGTAGGCTGTCTCACTCCGGTAACGCATGCCGAGCGCTGGAGTGACGCATGAGGCGTAGAGAGCAACTCGTGGCCATCCGCGATCGGGTCCGTTCGACGCGGACCGGGCGGCTGACGCTCCAAATCGTTGTGGCCCTGCTCGGTGCCGTGGTGGTCACCATTGGGATCATCCTGATCCCCTTCCCAGGACCCGGGTGGCTCATCGTGCTCGGCGGCCTGGCCATCTGGGCGATCGAGTTCGTCTGGGCCCAGCGCCTGCTCTCCTTCACGCGCGCGCGGCTGGAACAGTGGTGGCACTGGCTCGGCCGACAACACTGGACGGTGCGCGTGCTCGCCGGCGCCGTCGGTCTGGTCTTCGTCTCCACCGTGGTGTGGCTTTCGATTCGCTTCAGCTTTGGCGCGGGTGCGATCAGCGACGCCTGGAACTACATCTCCACCCACTAACGCCCACCCCCACCCCCGCCCCAGGGCCGCCCCGAATCTCGCGCTGCCCAATCTCGCCCCGCCCAATCTCGCGCCGATCATGAGTGCGCCGGGATAAACCGGCATGAAGAAGGAGATGAGAGAGCTCTACATCGAAGGGGCTAGCGACCCCACGGTGGCCCCGAGTCATGCGTGGCGGCCCGTGAGGGTCGTGGCGAAGCGTTGACAGGGG
>JAXIPB010000142.1:0-3454 GCA_045403155.1 Micromonosporaceae bacterium | reverse complement strand
GCGTCGGAGCCTCGAGGAACGTCCACGTCGCCAGATCGGCTGGAGCCGAGGCGAGCGCTTCCACGAGGGCTCGGTGGCCGTCCGAGAACCACGCCACCAGCCCGGCGTCCTCGGGCCACCCCTCGACGAATCGCTCGAGGTTGCCGTCGGGCGGCTGGCGTCCGGCGCCCCGGACGAACCCGGTCGCCCATCGATGCACGCCACCAACGTGATGAACCAGATCGCGGAGCGACCAGTCGGGGCAGGTCGGCACCGGCGCGCCCGGATCGGCGAACGAGGCCACCGTCGCCAAGCGTTCGCCGTCGCGTCGTAGCTGGTCGACGTAGTCGGGAACTTCCACGGCTGGAGCCTATGCCTTGCTGCCCACGCTAGAAACGTCGGTCCTCTGCAAGGGATCTTGTCGGCATCGGTAAGGCCTCCGGCAGCTCCGCGTAGGAGTTCAAAGAGCTCGAAGACCGCGGCGAGCAAGCCGCTGAAAGAGAGGCGCCAGGCGAAGAAGGAGAAAGCCGGTCGTTCGGGCTCTTCCTCGATGGGAACCTCTAACAAGTAAGCCTACGGAGTCAGCGGACCGACGAGGGTGTCTGCGGCTCAGGCTCTCTTCGATGACCGGACGATGCGGGCTGACCCACCCTTCGGTGCAATCAGGGTCTGATGTCCGTCTGCCCACCGGACCAGGTAGCTAACGCTCACCTCGCCATGGATGACTTCCAGAACTTCGCCCTCGCGAGGCGGGGAACCGACCTGAGGTGAGTCGATGACGATGAGATCGCCCGACCGGCCTGGCGCGGCCAGGGTGGGTGCGCGACTGGATGGCGTTGCGGCCCGACTCGCACGCGTCCTTCCGGGCTGAGACGAAGCTCGAGCCGTGGCCTTCTTCGCCGTGGCCTTCTTCGCCGTGGCCTTCTTCGCCGTGGCCTTCTTCGCCGTGGCCTTCTTCGCCGGCACGGTCACTCCCCGCTTCGCGATAAGCCGCCTTGTCTCGCTAATCACATCCTTCAAGGACACTTCGGGCAAGAGGCAATCAACAGATGCAAGCTTTTGGCGAGGACGTCGACCTCGACATCCGGCCCGGATCGCACGGCAGATGGACCATCGTCACACGTGTTGGGGGGATGACAGTGGATCGGATGATGTTCCTGCCCGGATCGGAGCGAGATCTCAATCTCATGACCGAACGGCACATGCGTCTGGTGAGCGACCTTCCGGCGTTCCAGAAGCGCACATGCGTGCGCTGTGGTCGTCAGACGACCTTCGAGCTTCAGGATCCAGCGGGCTGGTACTCCTGCTCGGAATGCGGGCGCTACACGTGAGGCATGGCCGCCCCGAGTATGCAGATCTACGGCGGCCGCGGTTACATCCGCGAGAACGTCGCCGAGCGCTTCTACCGGGAGCTCCGCGTCGAGCGGATCTGGGAGGGGACCTCCGAGATCCAGCGCAACATCGTCGCCGATCAGCTCGCCGAGCGCGGCGCGCGTATGCTCTCCGGTTGATGGAACGTCAGGAGTTGTTGAGCCGAGAGGCCTCGTCCTGGGAGTCGCTCATGGCCTCGGTCGCTCGGGTGCCCGGGGGCCGCAGGACCGAGCCCGGAGTCGTGCCTGGATGGTCGGTCGCCGACCTCGTCTGGCACTGCGGGTACTGGGTCGACGACGCTGCGCGCCGGATCGAGCTCATCGCGGCCGGCACGTCGGAACCCGACGACCCCGAGTCCGTCTGGCAGAAGACGAACGACGAGATCGCCGAGGAGTCCAAGGCAATGTCGTGGGACGAGATCGTTTCGCGTTCCGAGGCGGCGAGGGAGCGAATCCGCGCGGCGCTCCTCGGCCTCTCCGAGATCCCATCCGACGCCGAGTCCGAGTTCGTCGACGAGACATTCGACCACTACGACGAGCACGCGGCCGAGATCGAACGGTTCGCCGGTTCCTGAGCCTCGATCCATCGATTCTTGCGCCAACTGACGCGACACCCGGTCTCTTGCCTGCCGTAGTTTCGATTCATGACACACGGTTCGCTTCGCCGTGAGTCGGACTAGTTCGACTCTCGAGTTCATTCATCCGCCACCGCGTAAAGGCGCCACTCGCCGGGAATGCCTTTCAACTCATGCTCCCCTCGGCTCTCGAAAACGAGTCCACTACCCGCCACGAGATCCTTTACCGTCTGAGTTACTAGCACCTCCGATCCGCCTGCGATCGATCCCACTCGCGCCCCGATGGTCACAGCGACTCCTCCAACCTTGTCGTTGATTGTTTCGACTTCGCCAATGTGCACGCCGGCCCGCACCTCAAGCCCGAAGGCCCTGACTGCTTCCAGGATCGCCCGTGCGCACAGCACTGCCCGGGCTGGCCCGTCGAATGAAGCGAAGAACCCGTCTCCAGCGGTGTCGACCTCCGTTCCCCGATACCGAGCGAGCAACGTACGCACGGCCGAGTGATGACGTTCCACAAGCTCCTTCCAGGTCCGATCCCCTAGCGCCGCCGCTTTCGTGGCTGAGTCCACGATGTCCGTGAACCGGATCGTGGCCAGAACCCGATCCAAGTCTGCTTCCTCCCTACGGACCGAGGCGAGGAACGACTCGATAGTGGAGACGAAGAGCTCTGGATCATCGACTGAGAACGGATCGTATCCGGCGATGTTCGCGGTCCGCGCCCCAGGAATTCGCTCGGCAACGTACGCCGCGGGCCCTGGGGCGGCCCAGGGAGCCTCCGTGGAAAGGACCAGGGTTGGGACTTGGATGGTCGTCAAGATGTCTCGGACGTCGGTCTCGAACCACATTCGGGACAGGGCGGCCATGCTGCCCGGAGTTGCTCCGAATCGCGACATCTTGGCTTCCCATCGAGCGAATTCCGCATCTGGGACGGAAGCATCGAACACGGCCTCTTCGTCCCCCCACGACCGCGCTTCGCGGGAGAGTCGTGCCTCGAACTCCTCCTCCGTTTCCTCGAAGGGGTAGTCGTGTGACCTCCGCAAGTGGATGTGGGGGTCGATGCAGAGGGCCACCGTTCGCTCTGGGTGGGCGCCGGCGAAGAAGGCGGCGAGTGGGGGGCCACCGTCTCCCCATGCGAACAGCGCTGCGCGCTCGACTCCGGCCGTGTCCATGACCGCTCGGATGTCATCCATCCGAGTCTCCAAACTCGGAGGTCGTGAGAAACGATCCGACATGCCCGTGCCGCGCTTGTCGAAGTGAAGGATGCGCATCCCACGCGCGAGTCGCTGCATGAAGCGGGCGCACCGAGGTTGCTCCCACAACACCTCCAGGTGCGTGATCCATCCGTGAATCACGACGAGGGTGACGGGGCCCTCGCCGAAGTCCTGGTACGCGATGTAGGCGTCGTCGATGGTCTTCGCCCATCGTCCGGACCTTGCGGTACGCGCCGACCGCACGAGGACCGTCGACGAAGCTCACGCTGGCCTCGACGGCTCTCATCCCGTCACGGTCTAGACGAAGATGCTGCGCCTC
>JAXIPB010000271.1:0-6302 GCA_045403155.1 Micromonosporaceae bacterium | reverse complement strand
GCCCGGCCTCGCCACCAGAGCCTCCAAGATCCAGACAACTTCACTCGTTGCACTGAACCCTAGAATCCGCCCTTCCCCTTCGCCACCACGAACGTGGCGAGCTCCGCAGCGTTCCCGTCCCCGACGTCTTTCTGGGCACGCCGATGGGTTAACGAAACCGTGGTGGCCCGGTCCGACTGCCGGACTGGGATCACTCGGACGCGGCCCGGAGGTGGTCGCCTTCGTGCGCCGACACCTGGCCAGTTGGCGTGTGTGCTACGGCCTGGCAGCGTTGGCGGGCGGACCTGGCGCTGCGGCCGTTGGCCGTGTTCCTGGTCGAGCAGGCACCCGACGTGATCACGGTCCCGGACATCACCCGGCACCGCGTCGTGGACAGATCGTGCGGTCGGCGCGCGGAGTGAGCAAATACTTGCCGAGCGGGAAAGTGAGTGCTACTTTCCAAGTAGGAAAGTAGTGTCCGCGCAACAAGGAGAGGTACGCCATGGCCAACGAGGTACGCCCCGACGAGGCCGCCGGGGCGCTGACGGAGATTGCCCGACGCCGGGAGCAAGTGGTCACCTTGACGATCATCCCCACCTGGTTCTGGTGGGCCACCGCGGTTCTCATGGTTGGCTTCTCGGTCGCGGTCGAGACTCGGCGACCACTCGTGATCGGCATCGCAACGGCCGCGTTCGTGTTCGGCATTCTCATCGTGACCGGCCGGCTCGTGCTAGGTATCGTCCGGCGCGCCCAGCCGCGCAACGACCTGCTCGGGCCGACCGGCGTGCTGGCCATTCTCGGCTTCGTCGCCGGCATCCTGGCCGTCTCGTTGCCGACGTCGTTCGCGCTCAAGGCCGCCGGGATCCGCTATCCCGCGACCGCGGGCATTCTCCTGGCCGGCGTATTGATGGTCGCCGGCGGGCCATTGCTGATGCGGTACCTGCGCCGCCTTATGCTCGAGAATGGCGTCGGCGGCCCGAAATGATCAAGCCGAAGTTCGACGAGCTTATCCACGCGCCCACCCGGCTCTCGATCGTGTCACTGCTCGCGGCCACGGAATGGGCCGATTTCAAGTTCATCCGCGACAGCATCGGCCTGTCCGACTCCGCCCTGTCGAAGCAGTTGACGACGCTCGATGACGCCGGGTACGTCGAGATCCGCAAGGCCTTTGTTGGCAAGCGCCCACGCACCTCGGCTCGGCTCACCAGCGTCGGACGGGCCGCGTTCGACCAGCATGTCGCCGCGTTGCAGGAGATCGTGGCGAGGGCCGGCGTATCCGTCCTGCCGCGTTAATCCACAGTAGAGTGCCTCCGTGGACGCGAGTGCGCCGATCATCCAGTACGAGCGCCGACCCGGCATCCTCGATCTGGACCGGGGCCATCCGAACGCATCGGAGCCGCTGACCACATCGACGTGCTGGACTTGGCTCTGGCGCAATCCCTGACGACCTGTGCGCCTATCCCGAAGGTTGGCAGAGGTGGAAGAGCTCGGCCCTGCTGGAGCTCCGCCAGCTCACACCTCGACGCTCCTCAAACGAATCACATGTCAACCGCCCACCGTGACGGTGACTGGCTTCGGGTGCGTCCCCCCGTGACCAGTTCAACCGTGCGCGGACCCGATCTCGGACACACACACAAGTTTCGCGACGATGATCTGGTATACCTGCCGGGGAAGGGGAGCGCCATGAGCGAGGATTCCCAACGCGCCGGGTGGCTTCGGCAAGCGCGCTCACACCTACGAAGGGCCGACCCCGTGTTGGCGCGGCTTGTCGACGAACGGCCGGACTTCGATCCTCGGGCCTGGATGGCGCAGCTGCCGCCGATGAACCTGTTCGGTGCCCTGCTGTTCCAGGTCACCGGACAGCAGCTGTCCGTACCGGCGACCCGCCGGACCCTGGCCCGCATCGAGGCCCTGTTCGGCGGCCATCTCCCCGCGCCTGCCGAGCTGTTGGGCGTGGATCCCGAACAGCTACGCGCGGCCGGCCTCTCGTGGCGGAAGATCGCCACACTTCGCGACCTGGCCGAGCGGCTGTCGGACGGCCGGCTGAACCTGAGGGTCTTGAATGGCCTCTCGGACGACCAGCTCATGGCCGAGCTCACCGCCATTCCCGGGATAGGTCCGTGGACCGTCCAGGGCGCCCTCATCCTCGCGCTCCAGCGAGAAGACGTGGTGCTGCCGGGCGACCTCGCGCTCCGAAAGGCGGTTCAGGCCACGTATCGGCTCGACCATCTCCCCACCCCGGCGGAGGTCCTTGCCATCGCCGAAAAATGGCGGCCCTATCGCAGCCTCGCCACCAGCTACCTGTTCTCAACCGCCTTCGAGCCAACGACAGGCCGCTGAAACGTGAACCATCCGACCAACCTGGAGATCTCCGTGCCACCTCTTCCTCACGGCCGCCCCTCCGAGTCGAGCCCGAGTTCGGACACGATGTCAACCTTCGCACTTGGCCAGATCCAGGTCAGACGGTCGGGATACGGCGCGATGCAACTCGCCGGCCCATTCGCGTTCGGGCCGCCACCCGACCGGGCAACGGCCATCGCCGTGCTCAGAGCCGCGGTGACCGCCGGGGTAGATCACATCGACACGGCTCAGTACTACGGCCCCGGTACCGTCAACGAACTGATCCGCGATGCGCTCTACCCGTACCCGGACGGGCTGGCGATCGTCAGCAAGGTCGCGGTACGCCGCGACGGCCGCGGCGCGGTCCTACCGTTCGGCGATCCCGACCAGCTGCGCGAAGGCATCTGGGACAACCTTCGCACCCTGCGGCTCGGCCAGCTCGCCGCGGTCAACCTACGCATGCTCGGTGACGGGCGCGTCGACGCACGCTTCGACGACCAGCTGGCCGCCATGGTCGCGGCCCGTGACGAGGGCCTCATCGCCGGCGTGGGCCTGAGCAACATCAGCCTCGAACAACTCAGGCACGCCGCCGCCCGGACCGACATCGTCTGCGTGCAGAACATGTTCCACCTCGCCGACCGCAGCGCAGCCCCGATTCTCGAGGAGTGCATCAGCCGTGGCATCGCGTTCGTGCCGTTCTGCCCGCTTGGCTGGCCGCGTGGCCAGGACAACCCCGTACTCACCAGCCCTGTGCTCGCGCGAACAGCCGCCCGCCTCGGCGTCACGCCGGCCCAGGTCGCACTCCAATGGCTGCTCAGGCTCGCGCCCAACGTGCTGCTCATCCCCGGAACCGGCTCAGAGACTCACCTGCGGGAGAACCTCGACGCCGAGGGCGTGACACTCGACCACGAGGCGCTGCGCGAGCTGGACGGCCTCAGCATCTGATTCGTGCAGCTGATTGCGCACGGCGGTTGAGAGGTGTGCCAAGCACGCGCCTTGGGTATCGACCGATCACGACACAGCAACGGGGATCGGTGGCGGTCATCACGGCATCGGCCTATAACGGCGGGTCACCCGCTTATGCCACAGAACCTCAACCACATCTACGGTGCCTCCCGGCGGGGCGGTCGACGAAGTAGGGGTGCCACTGACCTGCGGCGGGAGGCGAGGCGAAGGGATGGGCGACCGGGTGGTGCACTGCGCAGGAGGCGCCACCACCAACGAAGCTTTCTCGTCATCGTCGATGTCGTCCGGCCGCGCTCCCCGATGAAAGCCGGGCACGTCGGCATACTCGGCGACCTCTTCTTCGCCCTGACCAGCGCCTCCGGCACCTGGTCGGGCCAGGAGCGACCAACGAGGCAACGAACCCGGTGTCCACGGCCGCGCCGACCCTCAACGGTCCACATCGGACTGCTGCGGGGTGCTCAGCCCGGCGTTCTTTGACCGCGGCCGAATATGGGTCGCCCGCCTCTCGGCGATGATCGGGCGGTCGGCTCCGTCGGACGGACGTGAACGGGAGTCGCGCAGCACACACAGCGAGAACCAGGCGGCGACCGCGCAGCCGCAGGCGACCGCGACGATCTCGGCGGGGATCGGCGTCGCCAGCACGAGCGCGGCCAGGGCCAGGCAGGTGAAGATCCCGACGGGCAGGCGCCAGTCATCGCCGACAACGAGGGCGTAGAGGAAGCGGCCGACCGCCCGCGGTCAGCCCGGCCAGGGTCACCGTCGCGACCGCTGCGCCGGCCAGCGCGGAGCGCCAGCCCCGGGTCAGCCCCATTGCGAGCACGATCGTCAGGGCCTCGACGAACTCGACCAGCGACGCGACGAATGTCCCCGCGGCGAGGCTCCACACCGCGTGCGAGGTCATGACGACCAGCGTCGTGCCACCGGCGCGGCCACGGTGACGACGATGCCGACCCCGAGCAGCCAACCCCCGACGACGTCGCTAGGCCAGTGCACGCCGCCAGCCACGCGGGACAGGCCGACCGCGAGGGCGGATGCCGCTGACGCGGCCACGGCGATGACACGCCCGGCACGGCCGATGGTCGACCAGCATACGAGCAGAATCAGCCCAACCGTCACGGTCGTGTTGGTTGTGTGACCGCTGGGGTACGAGGCCAGCGATTCCGGCCAGAACGCGTCCGGCGGGCGGGGGCGCGCGACTAGCTCCCGAACTCCGATCCGCGCCACCCAGCTTCCGATCGCAACCGCGGCGACCAACACTGCAAGCCTGCGCTGACGCCGGGCCAGGCAGAACCCGACCAGGGCGGCATCGATAAGGGCCAGGGTCAGGGTGTCCCCGAAGTGGGTCACCACCGTCATCGCGTCGACCCAGACGGGGTGGGCCTGGCCGAAGGCGATCATCGCGTTGTGAACGCTGGTATCGAGGCCGATCAGGGCCGCCCAGTCGCTCAAGACGACTGCGGTCAGCGCGACGAGAGCGATCAGCGCGACGAGACCGAAGGCCAATCGGCCAGGCATCGGCGCAGACCGCGCAGACCCGTTCACCGCCGCACCTTACATGAGATGGACGCGTCACCCGAGGTTGCCAGCGGCGGGCTGCGGCGGCAGCCGCCGAGTCGGTCGGGCTGGGCCGACAGAGCTATTGGTCGTCGCGGTCATGGTGTTGCCGCCGGTGACGGCCGGCGTACCGTCGGGTTCGGCACTCATGGCGGGTCGGTCAGAAGCCCGAAGCTGAGAAACGATGAAGCCCGATCGGACGAGCCCTCATCGGCCACCTACTCGGCTGGTCGACCTGGATACCGTGCGGGACGCCTTCCACCCCCGCCGCACTCGGCGACTGTCTACACACGGACTCCGCAGGTCGACGCCGCAGTCGAGGCTGGTGAGGAATTGTCAAGACCAGTGGATTGGCGTGTCACAACCTGCTGTTCACCTCCTGCGCCGGGCTCGCGCGACGAGCAGAGTCAGGCCCGCTGCTGGGCTGGCGAGAAGCACGCGGTGAGTGCCTCGGCGAGTGCCTCGGGATGGGTCAGGGGGGCGGCGTGCCCGGCGCCGGGATCTCGTGCACCCGCGCGCTGGTGACGTGGTCAGTCACGTACCGCGCGCTGGCGGTAAAGAAGGGCTTGGTGTCGGATCCGAGCAGCACCGCCACCGGAGCCTGGATTGTACCGAGCACGGCCGGGTCAGCGGTCGGGTCTTCGGACTCCATCGCTTGCTGGAGGAGGTTGAGCAGGTTCGGGACGTAGCGGCCTGCGGCCTCGAAGTAGCCGATGTTCTCGGCCACAGCGATCTTCTCGTCGTTGAAGGGGAACGCGGCGAAGGCGCGAACCGCAGCCGTCATGTTCCCTTCGGCGGCCAGCTCAACCGTACGTGCGACGGCATTGCCGATGACCGCTTGGTCCGCCAGGCTCAGTATCCCAGGCTCGAAGGGGGCCACCGCGGTGACCGCGTCGGACTGCGCCGCGGCGGCGAGTGCCCAGCTGCCGCCGCCGGACCAGCCCACCAGTCCGGTCATTTCCCCGATGCTGTCGATGTACGCGACAGCATCGTCGATGATCCGATCGGAGCTGAGGTCGGGGTGATCGCTGCTGAGGCCACGGCCCCGCAGGCTCGGCAGGTGGCAGGTGAATCGGCTGGCGAGGTGTCCCACCACCCGGTTCCAGTCGAGATCGCCATCGCCAACGGCCCCCTGCAGGAACACCAGCGGAGGCCCCTCGCCGTGCACGGTCCCACCGATGGTGACGCCGTCGGAGGTGGTCACGTAGTGGGTGCTTTGGTTGCTCATCGCTGTCTCCCTCTGTCTTGTGCGGTCATGCCTGCGACAGTGGCGCAGAAGACGTCGGAGAATGTCACCCGGCCGGGTACGTTTCGGCGGGCAGGGGGCTGACAACTGTTGCTAGTTGAGTTAGCAATAGTATGTGTTGGTGAACTTGAAAGAGTGGGCGCTGGCGCAGGGAGTGCACCCTGTGACGGCGTACCGTTGGTTTCGGGAGGGCACGCTGCCGGTCCGGGCCCGTCGG
>JAXIPB010000295.1:0-14789 GCA_045403155.1 Micromonosporaceae bacterium | reverse complement strand
ACGGACCAGACCAACGGAACGCACCCTGACCGACCTCGACAACAGCCGACCACACCAACCAACGTCACTTGGTACCCGGCGACGTGCGGGGCGATGCGAGCCGCAAATCGGTTGCCATTCGGCATTGCGGCCTGCTGTGCTGCCGTCAACAGGTCCTGTTCGGCCAGACACGGAGGAACGACGATGCGCGCTGCGTACATGTCCACCCAGCTGCCAACCGTCGCCTTCGCAGAGGACATGTCGCTTCGTGAAAACGTTGAACTTGGGAATCCTGGCTCATGTCGACGCCGGTAAGACCAGCCTGACCGAGCGGCTGCTGTTCGCCGCCGGCGTCATCGACGAGGTCGGCAGCGTCGATGACGGCAGCACCCAGACCGACTCACTCGCGCTCGAACGGCAGCGCGGCATCACCATCAAGTCCGCTGTGGTCTCCTTCGCAATCGACGACATCACAGTCAACGTGGTCGATACACCCGGCCACCCCGACTTCATCGCCGAGGTGGAGCGGGCGCTGAGCGTGCTGGACGGCGTCGTGCTGGTGATGTCCGCCGTCGAGGGCGTTCAGCCGCAGACTCGCGTGTTGATGCGGGTTCTGCAGGAACTGCGCATCCCGACCCTCCTCTTCGTGAACAAGATCGACCGCGCCGGAGCCCAGTACGAGCCTCTACTGCAGAGCATCTCGGAGCGGTTGACGCCCGCGGTCATTCCGATGGGGTCGACGCGTGGAATGGGGACCCGTGCGGCGCGCTTCGTGCCGTACGGACCGGCCGATAGCGATTTCGCGATCAATCTGGCCGAATTGCTGGCCGACCACGATGACTCGGTTCTCGCCGCGTACGTCAACGGCGAGGCCGCCTCGTCGTACCGTCAACTCCGCCGTGAGCTTGCAGCGCAAAGCAAGCGAGCACTCGTCCATCCGGCGTTCTTCGGTTCGGCGATTACGGGGGCGGGCGTCGATTCGCTCATGGCCGGCATCGCGGAGTTGCTGCCCGCGACCGACGGTGACGCCCACGGACCGGTGTCCGGCACGGTGTTCAAGGTCGAACGAGGCCCAGCCGGCGAGAGAATCGCGTACGTCCGCATGTTGTCTGGCACGGTACGGACGAGGGACCGGCTGCACGCCGGCTCCGCCGGGCGGCATCACAGCGGCCGGGGCAGGCAGGGAAAGGTCACCGCGATCAGCGTCTTCGAGCGCGGCCTGGCCGCTCGGAGCTCGTCCGTCGCCGCGGGACAGATCGCGAAGGTCTGGGGCCTGGGCGACGTCCGGATCGGCGATTCGATTGGTACGCCGCAGACAGCGCCGTCGAGCGATCGGAGCTACTTCTCTCCGCCCACATTGGAGTCGGTGGTGGTTCCCGCTCTACCGGTGGACAAGGGTGCCCTCCACACCGCCCTGGTGCAGCTCGCCGAGCAGGATCCGCTCATCAACGTACGGCAGGACGAGGTTCGGCAAGAGCTCTCCGTCTCGCTCTACGGTGAGGTGCAGAAGGAGGTCATACAGGAGACGCTGCTCGCCGAATTCGGTGTCGACGTCACGTTCCGGCCGACGACGACGATCTGCATTGAACGGCCGGTCGGCACCGGCGCGGCAGTCGAGGTGATCGGAAAGGGTCACAATCCACTTCTCGCCACGATCGGGCTCCGCATCGAGCCGGCCCCGATCGGCACCGGCGTGGAGTTCAGGCTCGAGGTCGAGCCCGGCTCGATGCCGCTCGCGTTCTTCACCGCGGTCGAGGAGACGGTGAAAGACACGCTGCAGCAAGGGATTCACGGCTGGCAGGTCACCGATTGCGCGGTCACCGTGACGCACTCCGGCTACTGGGCGCGGCAGAGCCACTCTCACGGCGTCTTCGACAAGAGCATGTCGAGCACCGCGGGCGACTTCCGTAACTTGACGCCGCTGGTGGTGATGAGCGCGCTGGCGCAGGCCGGAACCAGCGTGTATGAGCCGATGCATGGTTTCCGGTTCGAGATTCCCGCGGATCTGTTCGGCTCGGTCGTCCCCGCGCTTGCGCGGCTGTTCGCCGTGCTGCGGGCGTCCACGATGAGGGGGTCGACGTACATGATGGAGGGAGAGATTCCGGCCGCCCATGTGCACGATCTCGAGCGACTGGTGCCGTCGCTGACCCGCGGCGAAGGCGTGCTGCACAGCGGCTTCGATCACTACGAACGGGTCCGCGGCGCGGTCCCAACGCGGTCGCGTTGGGACCACAATCCGCTGAACCGCAAGGAGTATCTGCTCCACGTGCTTCGCCGGGTCTAGCGCGGGTCCACGTCGATCATCCGCTCAGCACGGTCGCCAGCCAGGGGTGGAGGATCGGCAGGACTTGCCTGGCGTGCATGGCCTGCATGTGGTCGAGTCCATCGAGGACACGGACGGTCCAACCCGCGGCCTCCAGGTCGGGGCGCCGGCGGATGATGGGTCCGGCGAGGCTGACCAACACGTTGCCCCAGCGTTCGCCGTACTGGATCTCATCGGCGGAGCCGACGAAGCACATTCGCGGGCAGGTGACCCTCGGTTGTGCTGCGCCGTCGTCGAAGCCCTGTAGCGCCTCGTAGAGGGTGACGAATTGGCGCGTCTCTGGCTCGGTCATGGACACCTCGACCGAATCCCAATCGCCATCCCATTCGGAATCCTTTGTGGACTTCGCCTCGGCGGGTTCGTTCGCAAACTTCGCAGCGTCCGACATCTCATGGGTGGCCCTGGTCACCTGCAGCATCTCCGGATATGGTCCGTCGAGGGGTGGGAAGCCGCCCATCGCCAGCGCCGTGAGGCGGTCCGTGCGGACAGCCACCTGCAGTCCGATCATCGCCAACCAGGAATAGCCGTAGTACGCGAACCGATCTGCTTCGGCGGCATCGGCCACCGCGAGCAGGTCGGCGACGACGTTGTCCGGCGTGAGCGTATCCGGCTTCGGCACGGCGCGCACGTGGCCCTCGTAGTCCACCGCCACCACCCGAAACGCGTCGCTCAACCCGTCGACGAGCGTCCTGCCCAGGGCCGGGTCCGCACCCCACTTTCGCATCTCGTCCGCTCTCGGCCCTTCCACAGGTGTCGGATCCACCGGTAGCAGCACGGTCGTCCCGGCGCCCTGAACCTCGAACTGGATCGTGCTCCCGTCGTGAAGCACTGCCTCCGGCATATCGGTCTCCTTTATGCGTCGCGATTCTTGCTCGCGCTTACAACGTCCAGATAGTGCTCCTTGGCTCCCAGCGCCAACAGCCTCTCGTGGGATGCTGGCACGTCATCGACGTGCCAGTAGACGATTGCACGACCCGGCCGCGATGTGGAGCCGTGCGGCGCGTAGCGGCCATCGATGAAGCCCAGCTCGTGCTGATAGTCGCCAAGGCGGAACTCCATGTACGCGGGGTGGCCGTCCGGCGCGGGCCGTTCGAAGTAGGGGTCGATGCCCAGCAGCTCGCTGTACCAGGTCTTGGCCGCGTCCATATCGTCGGCGAAGAAGTTGACGGTTGCGAGTCCTCGCAACATATCTCTGGATCCCTCCGTCGTGGCGGCAGGCATCCGCCATGGATGACAGTATTTGCCCTCCGCCGCGCTCAAACCCAGTGAGCAGGACGGACGATCGATGTTGGTAACTTCGTATCAGAGTCGCCGCGGGCCGCGTCGACCTGGTTCTGGGTAAGGAAGAGGCACCCCGTCAGATTCGCGCCGCCGAGATCGGCGCCTCGAAAGTCGGCCCCGATGACGTCGGCCAGCCTCAGGTTGGCGCCTCGGAGGTCGGCCCCGATCAGCAGAGCGCCGCGCAAGTCGGCGCACACGAGGTCAGCGTTGTGGAGGTCGGCCCCGATCAGGTCGACCCGTCGGCGGTCGGCACCGTCGCCGACGGCTGTTCCGCGCACGTGTTCGCTCGTGCGGAGGAGCAACGGATCGACGTCGCGCCGGAGTGCTGCGGTATTCAGTTTCACGAGTGCCTCGGGCTCGAGGTACGTGAGGCGTTCGATCTCGCCGAGCACGAGGCCGATCTTTCGGCGCAGGGAGCGATCCGGAGCGAGTGTCAGCGCCTCGGTCAGGTACCAGAGCAGTTCGTGCAGGCCCCGCATGACCGTGAACGTGGTGAACATTGCCGGTGCGATAGCCGGCGCTCGTCGCCAGTCCCGTCCGGCGAACGTGATCTGGGCAACCTTCTGCCCGGCGCCAAAGCAGTCGTAGACCGCGCAGCCGGGGAAGCCCTTCTGCCGCAGCTGGTCGTGAATGCCGCATCGGAAGTCCGATTGCAGATGGGGACAGGGATGGCCGGCTGGCTTATCGATTGCGAAGTCGGCCGATGCGGCGAACGCCGGCACCACACAGCACAGCCCGAAGCAGCTTCCGCAGTCCGCGCGCAGGTCCACGCGGCCGCCCAGGGAATCCGCCGACGACATCGACCACCACTCTATGCCGCTCTATGCCGCGCCCCACTTCCGCCCACCCTCGCGCCGATCATGACCTGGAGGTCATGATCGACGGGTTTCGGCGACGCTCACCTCATGATCACCGCGATCTTGGCGGTTCGGCGGGATGTCGAATTGGGGGCATGGAGTTCGTGTAGAGGGTAAGAGAACGTCAATTGAGGAGGACACTGATGAGACGAGTCGTCGTGACCAATCACCTCACGCTCGATGGCGTCATGCAGGCGCCGGGGCGCCCCGACGAGGACCGCCGTGGCGGCTTTGAACACGGGGGCTGGGCCACCCCGTATGGCGATCAGGTTCTTGCCAGCGTGATGGGTGAGGGAATCGCCAACGCCGGGGCGCTGCTGTTCGGCCGGCGGACGTATGAGGACTTCTTCGGGTTCTGGCCGCATCAGAGCGACAACCCGTACACGGAAGTGCTCAACAAGTTCGAGAAGTACGTGGCGTCGACCACGCTGACGGAGCCGCTTGGCTGGAGCAACTCCACGCTGCTGAACGGCGACGTCCCATCGGCCGTGGCCGAACTCAAGGCGCGGCCGGGCGGAGATATCGTCGTGCTGGGCAGCGGAGTGCTGGTGCAGTCGCTGATGCGGCGCAATCTCATCGACGAGTACGTGCTCATGATTCATCCGCTGGTGCTCGGATCGGGCCGTCGGCTCTTCACCGACGACGGTTCGGTCGCGGCACTGCGGCTCGTCGACACCAAGACGACGACCACCGGAGTGGTGATCGCGACCTATCAGCCGACCGAATCGCCGACGTCGTAACGTGCCGTCGCCGCGCGAAGGAGATATCAGATGAAGCAGTACCTGCTCAGCGTCTATCAGCCCGACGGCGCTCCGCCCGAGCCAGCGGAGCTCGACCAGATCATGGCCGACGTCGATGCCGTGAGCGAGGAGTTGAAGTCGGCCGGTTCCTGGGTCTTCGCAGCCGGTCTGCATCCGGTGAGCACGGCTACGGTCGTACGGGTCAAGGACGACGACGTGCTCATGACCGACGGCCCGTTCGCGGAGGGGAAGGAGCACCTAGGCGGGTTCAACATCGTCGCGGCATCAGACCTCGATGCCGCGCTGGAGTGGGCCGGCAAGCTGGCCCGGGCGACCAGGCTGCCGGTCGAGGTTCGGCCGGTGCACGACGAGTCCGAGACCGAGGGCTGAGCTCGGCATGCCGGTGCTCCCCAGCGCGGAGATCGACCGCGTATTTCGTGAAGAGTACGGCCGTGCGGTCGCAGTGCTGGTTCGCGTCTTTGGCGACATTGAGATCGCGGAGGAGGCGGTCCAGGACGCGTTCGCCTCGGCCGTACAGCGATGGCCTTCGGACGGAGTGCCGCCGAGCCCGGCGGGGTGGATCATCACGACGGCGCGCAACCGGGCGATCGATCGCCTCCGTCGGGAGGCGTCCCGTGAGGACCGGCACGCCCAGGCCGCCCTGCTGCACGCCCGCGACTCGCCGCCCGAGGAGGGTCCCGTGCCCGACGACCGGCTGCGCCTGATCTTCACCTGTTGTCACCCCGCGCTCGCCATGGGCGTCCGGGTCGCACTGACGCTGCGCCTGCTGGGCGGACTTACCACCGCTGAGATCGCGCACGCGTTTCTGGTGCCGGAGCCGACCATGGCCCAGCGGCTGATCCGGGCCAAGGGCAAGATTCGTGACGCGCGCATCCCGTACAGAGTCCCGAAGGAGGCAGACCTTCCAGACCGCCTGCGCGCGGTGCTCGCCGTGGTCTACCTCATCTTCAACGAGGGCTATACAGCCAGCTCGGGCGACCACCTCGTTCGCGAGGATCTGTGCGCAGAGGCGATCCGCCTCGGCCGGCTCCTGGCCGAGTTGATGCCCGACGAACCCGAGGTCGCGGGGGTTCTCGCGCTGATGCTGCTCATCGATGCCCGCCGATCCTCCCGTACGACCGCAGCCGGCGACCTTGTTCTCCTGGCCGACCAGGATCGCGCGCGGTGGGACCGTGCACTCATCACCGAGGGCCAGGCGATCGTTCGGCGGTGCCTACGGCGAAACCAGCCCGGCCCGTACCAGATCCAAGCGGCAATCAACGCGGTGCACAGCGATGCGCCGATGGCTGACGAGACGGACTGGCGACAGATCCTTGCGCTGTACGACCAACTCCTCGCCCTGGCACCGACCCCGGTCGTCGCGCTCAACCGCGCTGTCGCGGTGGCTGAGGTCGAGGGACCGGACGTCGCGCTCACGCTGCTCGACGGCCTCGACCTCGGTGGCTATCACGTCTTCCATGCGGTGCGCGCCGACCTGCTGCGACGCCTGGGCCGCGAGGTCGAGGCGGCGACGGCGTACGAGGCCGCGATAGCGCGCACCGAAAACGCCGCCGAGCGTGTGTTCCTTCAGCGCAGGCGAGACGCGCTCGCCCAAGCGGGATGACCGTCACACCGCGCGTGACGCCTACGATTGCACTGGCGAAGCAGTGCTGAAAGGATCTGCACGTGGAGATCCGCAATGGACTGGCGCTGATCGGGATCGGGCTGCTGTGCATGTGGCTCGGGCTGATCTATGCGGCCAATGTGTTCGGTGTGGCAACCGAGCACGCGCGCCAGATCGTTGCGTCCCGGTGGCAACTCAGTCGCGTCCGAACCACGCCGTTCGATCAGGTGGTCCGGATCGGCCGAATTACCGGCGTGGCGTTCATGATCTTTAGTCTGCTGTGGGTGGTCGCGGGAATCCTGGAGATCGCGCGCGGCGGAAGCTGACGGTGCGTCCGCCATCGCCCGTGTCTACCGTGGAGTCGCGCGGTCGTCCGCCCGCGCCGGGGAGGGACGACATGGAGGTCCGGTGGTTGACCGAGCAGGGCGTTGAGGCGCGATCCGTCGATGAGTTGCCGGGCCTTCTCGAGCGCGACGACGGGCTGGTGTGGGTCGATATCCCGACGTGCGACAGTGCCGCCGAACGAGTGCTGTTGCAAGTGTTCAATTTTCATCCGCTGGCCGTACGCGACTGTGTGGAGCGCAACCGCGTACCCCGGGTGCACGCGTACGCCGACCACGCCTTCGTCGTCCTGCACGGCCCGGAATTGGGCAGGGCCGGCCATGTTCACTATGTCGAGCTCGACCAGTTCATCGGCCCGCGCTACCTCGTGACGGTTCACGGCCCGCTCAACCCGGCGGTGGATCCATCGGTCGCGGTGCGCGAGACCGGCGCCGTGCTGCGCCGGTTGGAGGCGGGGCGTTTGCGCCCGACCTCTTCGATCGAACTGTCCTACGCGATCATCTCCGCGATGTCGCGCCATCAGGAGGCGTTCGTCGAGCGACTGACGAGCGAGGTGTGGCAGCTCGAGCAGCGGGTTACCGGGGGAGACTTCGGCGACGCCGAGCAATTCCTCGAGGAGATGTTCCGCGCCCGTCATGGGCTGCTCGCGGTGCGCACGATGGCGGCACTGAGCCGGGAGGCGTACGGACGCATGGCCGTGCTCGCCCGGTCGCTCCCGCCCGAGGCGCAGCCGCTTCTCGCGGACATCGTCGACCAGTTCGACCGAGTGTGCGGCGTCGCCGACAGCGAGCGGGAGTATCTCCAAGGAGTGATCGAGTTCTATCGAACGCGCACCGAGACGAAGATGACGATCGCGGCCGAACGACTGGCGGTCATCGCCGCCATCACCCTTCCGATCACCGCACTGTCGTCTGTGTACGGTATGAACATCATCGTCAACGACAACACGGACTTTCCGATGCTGGCCGGAGTACTGGCGGTCATGGTGATCATCTCCGGCACGCTACTGACCTGGGCCAAGCGGCAGGGGTGGTGGTAAGAGCTACTTGGGTGGGAGGCTGCGCGCGTACGCGACGCCCCGGTCGACCCACCGCTTGAGGTCCGCCTTCTTGGTGCAGCCGGTCGGGTCGACGAGCATCCAACCCTTCATCGGCCGACCCGTCATGTCGAACACCCTTGCACCCGGCTCGGTCAGCAGCGCCTCCTGCTCAGCCGGCTCAGTGCGTACCATCAGCGCGTCGCCGTGCACCCCGACGGCCATGTTGCCGTGGAGCAGCATCGCCAGCCCGCCAAACATCTTCTTCTCCGCGAGCCCTGGCTCGGCGCCGATCAGGCTCCGGATCCGGCTCGCCAGGCCCTCGTCGTACGCCATGCCCGCATTGTGGCACGGCACCATGAAGCGAGCACGTCAGGGCGCGTCAGGTTTCGTCCTGAGTGGACTCCGGATCCGGGGCATAGAACTTGGTGGTGTTCTCCACCATCCGGCGGACGTCGTCACCGCTCGCCCCGAATGCCTCGTGCGCGGCACCCCATGCCTTGCTGCTTCCGGTCATGAACTCCCTGGCCTCCGGTGTGAACGTCCACGCGACCCTGTCCTCGACCTCACCGCCACTCAGGTACAGGCCCAGGCCCAGGACGGCCAGGTCCCAGCCGACGCCGACGGCGCCAGGCCCGTACTCGGCCCACATCGCCGGGTCGACCGTCGCCGTGTGCTTGAGCTCGAAGACCGTGTCGCCGCCGTCCGCGGAGGAGAGGCTTACCTCAACCTCACTCACGTCGTTCGCGGACGCCTCGCCGAACACCCAGGTGACCTTGAGCAGGCGCGGTGGCTCGCAGCGAACGATCTCGCCACCGGCGTTCCCCTCGAGTTGGTACTTGCCGCCGAGGCGGAGATCGCCGCTGATTGGCAGGAACCAGCGAGGGATCCTTTCGGGGTTGGTGAGCGCATCCCATACGTCGTCGATCCCCGCGCGGTAGCTCCGGCGCAACACGACGGTGCGCGCCTCGCCGCCGGGAATCGCCTGCCGGCCGGTCTCGCGGTGGATCGCGTCGAGCTCCTTGACGATGTCGATCATGAGTCCCCCTCGTGTCGCGCTATGCATGCAGGGTGCCCATTGTCTCAGCGTACACTTATATAAGTCAAGTCTAACGCTTGCGAAGCTTGCCGGAGTCGACCGGAGCTGGCCCTGGCATGCTGCACTCGTGGACGTGTCGGCGTTGGACCTCTCGGAGCTGGACCTGCGGGACACGGTCGAGGCCGGCCGGATACCGCAGCTGATGGATTTGTACGCCGAGGCGTGGTGGACGGCGGGCCGAACCTTCGACGATGTTGTCCGGATGGTCGCGTCGTGCGACCTCGTGTTCGCCTTCGTTCACCGTGCGCAGGATCGGCTGGTGGGGTTCGCACGCGTGCTCACGGACGACACATACTACGCGATGATCCTCGATGTGATCGTGGCCGCTCCGTGGCGCGGCCGCGGCCTGGGCGCCGGGCTGATGAACGCCATCGTGGGCCATCCTCGGTTGCTCGGTGTGCAGACCATCGAGCTGGTATGCCAGCCAGACCTCATATCGTTCTATCGCCGGTTCGGTTTCACCGACCAGGTGGGCCGATCCTTGTTGATGCGCAAGACGACGAACCCGGTGCTCGCCGGCGGCTGAAGTCGGTGGCTTGCGCCTGATGAACGCGGCAGAGTGCTCCTCATGCCCGTAGAACTGGTTCGTAGCGGCAGCCTGACCGACGCTGTCCCCTACGCGTACGCCTCCGTCGTTCCGGCCGATGACCGCCTGGTGCACACGGCCGGAGCCTGCCCTATCGACGAGGACGACCAGGTCGTGGCGCTCGGCGATGTCGCCGGGCAGGCGCGGCAGGTCATGGCCAACCTCGTGGTGGCGCTCGAGTCCGCCGGCGCCGCGATGACCGACGTTGTGCGTACGACGGTGTACGTCGCCAGCAGCGAACGAGCCGACCTGGTCACCGCGTGGGACGTCGTCCGCGCCCGCTTCGGCGACCACGACGCTCCGAGCACACTGCTCGGCGTCACCGTGCTCGGGTACCCGGGCCAACTCGTGGAGGTGGACGCCGTCGCGATCGTCGGCTAGCTGTCTGGTGCCACCGCGGCGGCGTAGGCCAGGTCCTCGGATGGGTCGCCGCCTCGAGCGGCCTCGAATGCCGCGTTCTCCATTGCCCGTACGAGGGACCAGCCGCGCACGCGGACCTCGTCCAGGCCCAGTCCCTCCGCCACTCGCGGCGCCCATTCGTCGGCCAGCCCACGGATCGGCCCGTCTGTGAGAAGGTCGAGAAGCAGCCAGCCGGCGTCGAGCGCCGCCTCGCCGACGAGCGGCTTGGGGTCGATCAGCAGCCATGGTTCGCGCTGCGCGGCGCGGATGTTCTCCAGGTGCGCGTCGCGGTTGACCAGCAACTCAGGGCCATCGGGGGAGTCGGCCAACCGATCCGCCCACCCGATCGCCAGTGTCGTCAATGCCTGGGGGAGCGCGCGCTGTTGTGCGCGCACCTTGGCGGCGATTCCCGCCGCCATCTCTATCCCCTTCGGAGGGTTCGGCACGGCGTCCAGATCCCCGGTACCGGCGGCGAGCGGCCGGCGCAGCCTGGTTATCAGTGCGCAGGCAATGCGTACCGCCTCGACGCGGTCGGGATGCGCCTTCAGCGATGTGCCTGGGTCCGCGCGCTCCAGCAGCATTGCCGCCGTCTTCGCGTGGTAGGCGAGCAGTTTCACCGCGCCATCACCTCGGTACGTATGGAGGGCGCGCGCCTCGGCGAAATTCTCCTCGTCGACAAAGGGAATCTTCAGCACCGCCGGTTCGCCGTCGGGCAGCGTCACCGGCGTCGCGTACGAGCAGACGCCGTTCGTGTATGGCGATCCGAGCGTGAGCTTCCACATCACCGCGAGTGTGTTGAGTCGTTCCGGCAGCGCCGCCAGCCACCGCCGGCCGGGCTCGCCGCCCCAGTCGGCGATTCGCAGCACATCGGGCGGGAGCGTCTGCATGCCGCGGATCATGCCGCTCGTGCGTCGCCGGCATCCAGCTTCAGGATGACCGCCTCGAGCTCCTCGCCGCGCTGCTCGGAGAACTCGGTCACCTGCTCGGCGACCGTGAATCCGCACTTCTCCAGGACTCGGATGGACCCGACGTTGTCCTTCACAACGTGGGCGAAGAGCGGGCGGGCCGTCACCTGGCCCAGGAACGCCGATACCGCCGCGGTGGCGATTCCCTTGCCCCAGAACGCCTGACCGATCCAGTAACCGACCTCCCGCTCATCGGGTGGCCCGAAGCAGACGACGTTGCCGGCCACCTCGCCGTCGACAAGGATTGTCCTCAGGACGAGGGTGTCGTCGGCCATGATCTTGGTCCAATGCGCCATGAAGGCATCCAGCTCGCGGGCCGGAAAGCCGGCCATGTGGATTGCCTCCGGATCGCGTTGATGATCGAAGAAGATCGGCAGATCGTCCTCCGTCACCTCGCGCAGAACCACCGGCGCCGTCGGACTCGTTGCACGCTCACCCACGTCGCTCATCGTACGCAGTGCGCCGTGCACCTTTGATCAACGCGGGTGCACAACACTTGCCCCCTTCTCCGCGGATTGGAGGGGCAAGTGTCGTACAGTTGCGGCCATCCCCCAAGATCGGAGCCACCGGACATGATCCCGCCCACCGAGCCGAAGATCGCCTCCCCTCGCGACGATGTCCCGCAGCGGGCGCGGATCGTGGTGGTGGGCGGCGGAGTGATCGGCGCCTCGGTCGCCTATCACCTCGCCCACCTCGGGTGGACCGACGTGGTGCTGTTGGAGCGGGATCGGCTGACGTCGGGCACCACCTGGCACGCCGCCGGGTTGATGGTCACGTTCGGCTCGACGTCGGAGACCTCGACCGAGATGCGCAAGTACACCCGCGATCTCTACGCCCGGCTTGAGGCCGAGACCGGGCTCGCCACCGGGCTCAAACAGGTCGGCTTCATCGAGGCCGCCGCGGACGAGGGTCGGCTCGAGGAGTACCGGCGCGTCGCCGCGTTCAACCGCCTCTGCGGCGTGGACGTGGAGGAGATCTCACCGGGTGAGGTCAAGGGCCTATTCCCGCTAGCGCGCACGGACGACATCCTCGCCGGGTTCTATGTCAAGGACGATGGTCGGGTCAATCCGGTCGACGTCACGATGTCGCTGGCCAAGGGTGCCCGCATGCGTGGCGTCACGATCCTGGAGGGGGTCCCGGCTACCGGATTCCTGCGGCGCGGCGGCGCCGTGACCGGCGCACGCACCCCGTACGGCGACATAGAGGCTGAGTACGTGGTCAACTGCGCCGGCATGTGGGCGCGACAACTGGGCGCGATGGTCGGGGTGAACATCCCGCTCCAGGCGGCCGAGCACTACTACCTGATCACCGAGCCGATCGAGGGCATGGACGGCTCGCTGCCGGTCTTTGAGGACCCCGGATCGCACGGGTACTTCCGCGAGGAGGGCGCCGGCTTGATGATCGGCCTGTTCGAGCCGGTCTGTGCGCCGTGGAACGTCGAGCACATTCCGGAGAACTTCTCATTCGGCGAGATCCCGCCCGACTGGGATCGGATGGCCCCGTACCTGCAGCGGGCCATGGAACGCGTCCCGGTCTCGCTCGAGGCCGGCATCCGCACATTCTTCTGTGGCCCGGAGAGTTTCACTCCCGACCTCCTACCGGTGGTGGGTGAGGCACCGGAGCTCAGGAACTACTACGTTGCCGCGGGCCTGAATTCGGTCGGCATCCTGACCGGTGGCGGCATAGGTCGGGCGATCGCCCACTGGATTGTCGACGGCGATCCGGGCATCGATATCACCGGCATCAATATCGATCGGCTGCACGGATATCAGTCCAATCCGGAGTACCGCGCCACGCGTACGGTCGAGTCGTTGGGCATGGTCTTCCAGACTCATTACCCCGGCCGGTCGATGCAGACCGCTCGCGGGGCGAAGCGGTCCCCGCTGCACCACCTTCTCGCCGAACGCGGGGCCTACTTCAAGGACGTGAGCGGTTGGGAGGGGGCCGACTGGTACGCGCCGGAGGGCGTCGAGCCCAAAGTGGACGCCCTGTCGTGGGGCCGCCAGAACTGGTTCCCCTACTGGGAAGCGGAGCACCGTGCCGCCCGCGAGGGCGTGATCCTCATGGACATGTCCTTCATGTCGAAGTTCCTGGTTCAGGGTCGCGACGCCGGCGAGGCGCTGGAGCGTATCTCGGCCAACCATGTCAACGGTGAACCGGGTGTCATCACGTACACCCAGTGGCTCAACGATTTTGGCAAGCTCGAGGCCGACCTCACGGTGACCAAACTGGCCGAGGATCGGTTCTGGGTCGTGGCCTCGGATACCGCACACCGGCACGCGGAGACATGGATGCGGCGGCACTTCGCCGGAGGCGATCAACGCGGTAAGGGCGCGGGTTCGCACGCGATCGTCACGGACGTCACGTCGGGGTACGCGCAGATCAACGTCCAGGGTCCGCGTTCGCGGGAACTACTCGCGTCGCTGACCTCCGAGGATCTGTCCAATGGGGCCTTTCCATTCCGCACGGCACGCGAGATCGACCTCGGCTTCGCGCGCGTGCTCTGCATTCGCATCACGTATCTGGGCGAGTTGGGTTACGAGCTCTACATCCCAGCGGAGCAGGCGGTCCATGTCTACGAGCGGCTCGTCGCCGCCGGCGCTTCCGTGGGTATGCGCCACGCCGGGCTCAAGGCGCTGGGAAGCCTGCGTATGGAGAAGGGCTACCGCGACTACGGCCACGACATCGACAACACCGATTCGGTCCTGGAGGCCGGTCTCGGCTTCGCGGTCGCCCTGGACAAGCCGGGTGGGTTCGTCGGCCGCGAGGCCGTGCTGGCCAAGAAGGCCGAGGGTCCGCTGCAGCGGCGACTGGTGCAGGTGCTCGTCACCGACCCCTCGCCGCTGATGTTCCATGCCGAGGTGGTGCGGCGCGACGGCGAGCCGGTCGGATACATCCGGGCGGCCTCCTATGGGTTCTCCCTCGGCGGAGCCGTGGGGCTCGCGATGATCGACGCGGGCCAACCGCTCGATCAGGCGTGGCTCGACAGTGGAGAGTGGACGGTGGAGATTGGCGCCTCGACCTATCCGGCGAGACTGTCGTTGAAGCCCTTATACGATCCAGCAAACGCCCGCATCAAGATGTGAGTAGGATTCGCTACCGGTCGGTAGTATGAGTTAATTCTCCTTCCTGAACGGTGCGAACCCATGAGTGCACTCGTGAACGACGGGGCAAACGCGCACATTGGCACGGCTATGGGCCTGTATGTCCTCGGTGCGCTGAATCCGTCCGAATCGGAAGCGGTCGAGCGGCATCTGCTCGTGTGCGAGGAGTGCCAGGTCGCGTGCGACGACCTCATGGCCGTCACTGCCCAGATGAGCGTGCTGACCGAGGAGGACGTCGCCGAGGTGATGCGGGCGGCCGCCGAACGAAGTCTCCTCGGCGGTCGTGATGCCGAGGCGTCCTGAGTCGCGGCCCAGTTTTCGGCTTACGACGCCCTTCCGCCAACGCGGGCGGCTAGGGCCCGGTCCACCAGCGCGGCCGCGCTGCCCAGGTCGGGTTCCCCGCCACCGAGCACGCTCATCAGGTCGTCGAGGTTGGTCCGCATCGCGTCGGCAC
>JAXIPB010000327.1:0-7663 GCA_045403155.1 Micromonosporaceae bacterium | reverse complement strand
CCGGGTTGTTGTTGGTCGTGGTGGTTGTCGTTGTCGGCGTTGTCGGAGATGTGCTCGGGCTCGAGGTCGGCGTTGGGGTCACAGACGGGGTGGGTGACGGCGTCTCGGTCGGGCCCGGCGTCGGTGGGACCGGCGGCAGGTAGACACCCGTCCCGTCGCCGCAGTCGAGCCCATCGCCGTGCCCCTCAACGAGGGCGCCTACATCCGTGACTCGCCCGTACGAGACGTCGACGCCCCACGACGTGACCGCGAACAGCGCCTCGCCCTGGTTCGCCGCTACGCCGTGGTCCGCGCTCACGGTGGAGTCCAGATCCAGGAAGATCGGCGACGGACTCCCCGTGCTCATGATGAGCTTCCCCCGGTCAAGCTCGATATCCGCGCTCGGCTGGACGGGTCGGCCGACGCTCAGCAGCCGCCCCATCGTGAACTCGGTACCGGCGCACAGGAACGACGTCGCGCCCCCTCGGAACGTCATCAACGCGTTCGACCGAAGGGCCACCGACACGTCGTCTGTCTCGCCGACGTAGATCTCTTCGCCCTCGGTCAACACGAACGTCTCGCCGGAGACGACGACCGTGACCGTGCCACGGGTGACGTGTACGACGGCCTTGTCGCTCGGCATCTCCTCCCAGCCCTTGGGCTCGAGCGCGACGTTCGTGCCGGTGAAGAGGAGCCCGAGCAGCAGGACCAGCAGCAGCAACCACCACAGGCGCCGCTCGAAGCGGCGGTCGGTCGAGTCGTCCACGGGCGGCGGCGGCACCGGCGGACCGGCGAGCGGCGGGTACGCCTGCACCGGGTGCACACCGGTGACCGGCGGCCTACCGGGCGCAGCCCCCCGGGCCTCAGCGAGGAGTGCGCCGACCGGCGTGCCGAGCAGCAGCGGCAACCCACTCACCGCGGGCAGGCTGAATAGTCGTACCGGAGTCCGCGCGACCGCAACCGGCGTCGGGCGCTCCTCGCCGGACGGGCCGATGAGGGTGCCCCGCGCGAGCTCCTGCCCGTCCGTGGTGGCGATGACGCCCGATGCGAGCACGATCGCATCGTCCGCGCCCTTCAGCACGATGCTCGCCCCCGGCGCGACCGAGATTGGCACCGCGACCGATGCGAGACCGAGTCTGTCCTCATAGGAGAGTCCTGTGAGCGCGGGTGACTCGGCGAAGAGGGCTTCCGCCTCGGTCGCGGTGCCAAACGAGCCACCGACTCCGCCGCCGACCGGTCCGACCGCGCTAGCGACCGCGGTGGACGGGACCGCGAGCAGCTTGGTACCCGCGGCGTACCAGGCGAGGGGCGACGGAGCACCAGCCACCGCCGGTCCCAGCCCGACCACACCGCCGGCGCCGACCCGCTCCCGTACCGTGCCAGCCGGGTCGCCGGGTGCGCGCGCCTCAAGCGCACCCTCGACCACGGCGAACACGCTCGGCTGCGCCGCCCCGGCGAAGACCAGCTGCTCACCCGTACGCGGATAGACCCATCGCGATCCCGCCGCGAGCCCGGCGAGCGCATCGCCGGACAGGTTGCCAAGACTGGACGAGCGGAGCGCGTCGAGCCGCCGCGGCATGTCACGCGCGACCCGGCTCTCCGCGATCCGCCGCCACATCCGCCGCCACCGCCGAGCGAACCACGCGAACAACACGTAGACGATCGGCGACATCAGCGCCGCGACAACCGCGGCGAGGAGCACCCGCGCCGGCCAGCCCGACCGCCACAGGCCGGTGACGAGCCCGCCCACCCGGTCCACGTACACCCGATAGGCGATGTTCGCGGCGATGACGAGCCAACCGATGGCCAGCATCCCGTACAGGGCGATGAGCCGGCCCTCGCGGTCGAGCGCCCGGAAGGTCGGCGGCCGTCGGCGGATTCGAGCCGCCACCCAGGACAGGCCGCGCGCCCGCAGGTTCGGCACCTCCAGCCAGTCCATGACCAGGTAATAGCCGTCCAGCGCCAGGAACGGGTTCAGGTTGAACAGCGCGTTGATGTACCAGGCGAACGAGAGCTTGAAACACCAGGGTGCGGCCTCCGGAACGGCGAAGCCCACCAGCGCCGAGGCTCCAGCGAGCACCAGGCCGGTCGCGGGTCCGGCCGCGGTCGTGAGGAGTCGGGCCCGCCGGCCGGCCATCCACACATCGGTGGTGTCCACAAACACCGACGGGATTCCAAAGTAGACCAAGAATCCGGCTGCCGGGACGCGCCGGCCGGCGTGCTTCGTGGCAAGGGCGTGGCCGAGCTCGTGGCAGGCGAGCGCGACGATGTTGAGTCCGAGCAGGACAGCGGCGCCGGAGACGTATGAGTTCTCACTCAGGAAGATCGACTGCTCACCGGTCCACCACTGCCACCCGAACGCGACCAGACCGAGTATGGCGACCGTCGCCATGAGCGCGGCCGCGGCGCGGGTGAAGAGCAGCCGGCCGCCAGCGCGGTAAAGCACGGTGATGATGGGATCGATGTTGGCCAGGACCATCCGGCGGCCCTGGATGAACGCGAGCAGTCCACGGCCGAGACGGATCGGCCACGGCGTGCGCTTGACGCGCTGCAGCGGCGCGAACGCGTCAATCGGCATCTCCTCGAGCATCCGGTTGCCGGCCAGGTCGGCAACCGTGCGACGAACCTGATCAGGCGCGAGCCGGCCCGAGATGCGGGCGAAGTCGGCGACGAGACGCGCCAAGGTACGCGTGCCGTCCATGAGACGCGTGAGCTCGACCTCGTCCGGGGTCAGCCGCAGGTAACACGCCTGCTTCCCGTCCGGCGAACGAAGCATGGTGTACGGGATGCCGCGCGCACTGACGAGATTCGACTCCTCGATCCCCGGCCGAACGTGTGGGCGCGCCTTGGCCGGGTTGATCCGCTCGGCGACCGCCGTCCACAGTCCCGGATCGGCCGGACCGAGCGGTTGACCGGGTGCCCGGCCGGCGAGCGCCTCCCACACGCTGATCCGTGCATCGACGATCGCCACGCCCCGACTCCTTCGTGCTTTCCTCGGCGAGCAGCGTAGGAGCCGAAGACCACCCGGCGCGACCTAACTGTCGGCTAGTTTTCTGGGATCTGTCCGATTTGCTCCAAAAGATGACGGTCAATGGAAGATCGGTCCCTACTATCGCAAAACCGCAAATAGGGGACCCCTCGATCCAGCGGGGCGGTGACTTGGCACGCCCCGTGGGCTCCTTCAGACTGCGCAGGTGACCAAGAGTTTCGTCGCCGCCATCGATCAAGGAACCACGTCCTCCCGCTGCATCGTCTTCGACGGGACCGGCGCCGTCGTCTCGGTTGACCAGCGCGAACATCGGCAGATCTTTCCCCGACCCGGTTGGGTCGAGCACGATCCGGCGGAGATCTGGCTCAACGTCCAGTCCTGCGTCACCAACGCGCTCGAGCGCGCCGGAATCATCCCGGCCGACCTGGCCGCGATCGGCATCACGAACCAGCGCGAGACCACCGTGGTCTGGGATCGCCGAACCGGCGAACCGGTGCACAACGCAATCGTCTGGCAGGACACGCGCACCGACGCGCTCATCACGTCGCTCGCCGGCGACGTCGGCCAGGACCGGTTCCGGCCGCTGTCGGGACTGCCGCTCGCCACGTACTTCTCGGGCCCGAAGATCCGTTGGTTGCTCGACTCCGACCCGATGCTGCGGCAACGAGCCGAGGCAGGCGAACTGCTGTTCGGCACGATCGACACCTGGCTGATCTGGAACCTCACTGGGCACCACATCACCGACGTGAGCAACGCCAGCCGTACCATGCTCATGAATCTGTCCACGGTGGACTGGGACGACAATCTCCTTGCAGAGATCGGGGTTCCCCGGGTCATGCTGCCGGAGATCCGGCCGTCGTCGAGCGTCTACGGCGAAGCGCGCGGCCCGCTGCACGGTGTGCCCGTCGCGGGAGCGTTGGGCGACCAGCAGGCGGCGCTCTTCGGCCAGACATGCTTCGCGCCGGGCGACGCCAAATGCACGTACGGCACCGGGGCGTTCCTGCTTCTCAACACGGGCACCACCGCGACGCTGAGCAAGGCCGGTCTGATCACCACCGTGGGCTACCAACTGGAAGGCCAGCCCCCGGTATACGCGCTGGAGGGCTCGATCGCGGTGGCCGGCTCGTTGATCCAGTGGCTGCGGGACAACCTCGGCATCATCGGGCGAGCGTCCGACGCGGATGAGCTTGCCCGGTCGGTGCCGGACAGCGGCGGCGCCGTCATCGTGCCTGCATTCTCCGGCCTCTTCGCCCCGCATTGGCGCTCGGACGCCCGCGGCATCATCGCCGGACTGACCGCGTACGTGACGAAGGCCCACCTGGCTCGCGCCGCACTGGAGGCGACAGCCTGGCAGGTGCGCGAGGTCGCCGACGCGATGGCCACGGACTCGGGCCTGCCGCTCGGCGAGCTCAAAGTGGACGGTGGGATGACAGCCAGCGACGTGCTACTGCAGACCCAGGCCGACGTTCTCGACGTACCGGTTGTGCGTCCACAGGTGACGGAGACGACCTGCCTCGGCGCCGCCTACGCGGCCGGGCTGGCCGTTGGGTTCTGGCCTGACCTCGACTCCCTCAAGACCAATTGGCGTGCTGACGCGCGATGGGAGCCGGCGATGGCCGAGGCCGATCGCGAAGCCGGTTATCAGCGCTGGCGCAAGGCGGTCGCGCGGACCGTGGACTGGGTATAGGGACGCGAGCGAGACTGTGGGCGGCGCCCGAAGCACCGCCCACAGTCATTTGGGGAGGGAGATGTAGCGGCGTTATGGCTGCTCGCCGATTGTGGCCGTGATCGTTTTCTCGGAGCCACTGCGTACGACCGTCAGGGTCAACTGGGCACCAACGGTACTGCTCTGGATGGCACCGATGAGGTCCTCGCGGCCCGCGATGCTCCGATTCGCCACCTTGGTGACCACGTCGCCCACCTGGAGGCCGGCCCGTGCGGCCGGGCTGTCGGACGCGACGCTCTGAACTTGAGCTCCACCGTTCTCCGCGTCACCGACGGACACACCCAGGTAGGGGTGGCTGACCTTCTCACCCTTGATGATCTGGTCGGTGACTGACTTGGCGCGGTTCGCGGAGATCGCGAAGCCCACCCCGATGTTGCCGCTGGAGCCTGACGTCGCGATCGCGCTGTTGATGCCGACGAGTTCGCCCTTCATGTTGACCAGAGCACCGCCGGAGTTCCCCGGGTTGATCGGGGCATCGGTCTGGATCGCGTCGCCGATCGTCGTCCGCGACGAACCCTCGTCGAATGGCGACTGCTGATTGCCGCCCACCGTGATCGTGCGGTGCAGGGCGCTCACGATGCCGGCCGTCACCGAACCCTGCAGGCCCAGCGGACTACCGATCGCCAGCACGGTGTCGCCGACCTGAACATCCTCGCTGTTGCCCCAGGCCGCGAACTTCAACCCGGTGGCGTCCGCCTTGACGACTGCCAGGTCCGTCTTGGGGTCGGTGCCGACGATCCTGGCCTGCACCTGCTTTCCGCTATTGAACGTCACCCGAACGTTGCCGCCGTTGGCACTCTCGACGACGTGGTTGTTGGTGACGATGAAGCCGTCGGCTGAGACGATCACACCGGAGCCCTCGCCCGAGCCCGTCGACACGACGACCACGGTCGGCTGCACACTCGCCGCGATGGACGCGAGCGAGGACCGGTCCACGACCGGCGCGGCGTTGACGCTCGCCTGCGTGTTGGTCTGCAGCGGTGAGCTGTTCGGGTGCAGCGCATACCCGACGAACCCGCCTACGCCGCCCGCGGTCAGCGCGATCGCGGCGACGGCGACGGTTGCCACGGCCGTCTTGCGCCAGGCGCCGGTCTTGGCAGGCGCTGGTGTCGAGTCGTTGACCGACGTCTGGCCATATCCCGGGTACGTCGTTGGCTGGGTCCACGCAGTGGGAGCGGATGGTGTCGATGGGACTGACGATGCCGATGGGACCGACGGGACTGTCGGGTCGTTCCTACCCTCGCTGCCGAGGTTGGCCTGGTTCTCGCTCATGTCTTCGAGCATGCCCGGGAGGACTCTGCCGCGCCTTAGTCCTGCCTGGAAGTTTGCTGTGAGTCACAGTCCGGGCGTCCGGCCGCATCTCAGTTCGCACGCAGCGGTAGCCGCACGCGGAAGGTCGCTCCCTCGCCGTGAGCGGTCTCCACCTCGACCGTTCCGTCGTGGGCCGCCACGAGGGCGGCGACGAGGGCGAGGCCGAGCCCGGCCCCGCTGTGCCGTGCGGTCGTCGGCGCCTGGCGGGTGCGTGCCTTGTCGACCCGGTAGAACCTCTCGAAGACTCGCTCCGACTGCTCCGCGGTGAGGCCAGGGCCGTGGTCGCTCACCTCGATCACGGCGTGATCCCGGCCGTCGGGGTACAGGCGCAACTCGATCGGCGTGCCCGGTGGGGTATGGGTGAGGGCATTGGACACGAGATTGCCGATGACCTGACGCAAACGCGGCTCGTCGCCGCTGACGACCAGGCGATCGGCGGCCTGAGCCATATCGACCTCGATGACCCGATCCGGCGCGACCGCGCGAGCGGCTTCCGCCGCATCGCTGATCAGGCCGGCCACGGCGACCGGAACGTGTCGGACTGGACGCTCCCGGTCCAGCCGGGCCAGCAGGAGCAGATCCTCGACGAGCAGACCCATCCGAGCCGCTTCGTCCTCGATCCGGCGAAGGACCTCGGTCGGTTCGGGCGCCGCGCCCTGCCGGTAAAGCTCGGCAAAGCCGCGGATCGTTGTGAGCGGGGTACGAAGTTCATGCGAGGCGTCGGCGACGAACTGACGCATGCGCTCCTCGGAGTTGACGGCCCGCTGCTCCGACTCCGCCCTGGCCCGAAATGCCGCCTCAATCTGCTCCAGCATCGTGTTTAGCGACGCCGACAGCTGGCCGAGCTCGGTTCGCGGATCGAGCTCGGGCACCCGTTTCGTCAGGTCACCACCGGCGATCGCCGCAGCCGTCCGTTCGATCTCAACCAGCGGGCGCAGGTTCATCCGCACGAGCCACACGCCGACGCCGGCGAGGGCGACCATGACCGACAGTCCTACCAGGACGTTGATGAGCACGAGCCGCTCGACCGCACTGTCCACATCGGCCATGTCCTCGCCGATGGTGAGATACTGGTTGTCGGGAAGCGCTGTGACCAGGACTCGCCACCGGTGGTGCTTGTCGGCGGAGGTCATCGTGCGGGGCTCACCGGCCAGCCGGTTGAACCCGGCCGCGTCCTTGGGCAGCTCCGGTAGGTCGCTGGGCTCATACCGCGACTGGTCGTAGATCACGCGGTTGCAGCCGGTGCCGTTGAAGCCAACCAGGTTGTCGCTCGGCATCCACTCGACGACGGTCTGGCACACGCGACGCGAGGGATCATCGGTGAATTGCTGCGTGTTGCGGGTGAGCTGGCCGTCGATGCGACCGAGCAGGTAGTCGCGGAGCGCGAAGACGCTGCCGGCGCTGATCACGATCAGGGCGAACGCCACCAGAGCAAGAACTGCGGAGACGAGCTTGACCCGGAGCGGCACCCGCGACAGCCTGCGCCGCATCTTGCTTGACTTTGGGATGTCGGCGGGAGCCGTAGGCTCGGCCGGCGTCATGGACTCAGCCGGCGTCGTTGACTCGACCGGCCTCGTTGACTCGACCGGCGTCGAGGACTCGACCGGCGTCGAGGACTCAGCCGGCTCGGACACGGCCACGCTCACGTGGGCATGCGC